>CAZIMH010000022.1:15651-20949 GCA_964540155.1 uncultured Saprospiraceae bacterium | reverse complement strand
TGGAAGAAAGGCTCAATGAAAGAAATCAAGTAATTGATAACTTGAAGTCGGCATTAACGGCAGAAAAAGAGGACAAATTAAAAGTCCAAAATTCTACCATTGCAGATATGCGAAAGACAATGGAAGACAGGCTACTGGAAAGAAACAATGTCATAGACTCGTTAAAGTCTGCTTTGTATGCTGAAAAAGAAGACAAAGCAAAAGTTCAGAACTCCACGATATCTGACATGCAGAAGACGATGGAGGAAAGGATTAAGGAAAGGAATGCAGTTATAGATTCTCTCAAGGAAGCACTGGCCGCAGAGAAAGAGGACAAGCAAAAAGTAGTACTCGAACTCAAAGAAGCACTATCTGCTGAAAAAATAGACAAAGCCTATGACAGACTTGGAGTTACAGAATCTATGCGAGAGGCCATAGCTTTGGAGAAAGAAGAAAAACAGAAAGTAGTCGCTTCACTCCAAGCGGCTGTGCAAGCAGAAAAAGAAGATAAAGCCATTATAAAAGAGAACTTCCTTAAAGCATTAGAAGCAGAAAGATTAGAATTATCTAAACTAAAGTTATCGTTACAAGAATCCAAGTATCTTGAAATGACTGAGGTCAAAGAACGGTATGATGGCTTGCTTAAAAATGCTATACTCGAAAAAGACCAAATCATTACAGCACTAAAAGACCGAGTAGATTTCGAAGTTAACGAAAGACATAATGTCGTCAATAGTCTTAGGAATGCTGTCAACCACGAAATATTAGAAAAGGAAAAGGTCGTCAACAATTTGGTTATCTCTCTCGAATATGAGAAAAGGGAAAGGAATAAAGTAGTACAGGATATTACCTCATCCGTAAGTTACAAACTTGGTAGACTCATTACTTTACCTTTAAGAGTACCCTACAATGTGTTTGCTCATCCCGACAAAAGTCGGATTGTCTTAATGCTGAAATTTTTAGGTACTGGACTAAGCAGACCTACTAAGGCTATAGGAAGTATCAACAGGAAGAATATAAAAACACTGACTACTGCAATCCATAGAGAAAGTCCACAAGAGATTATCAAGAACTACAAAAAACATTTAAATAAAGATAAATTAGAAGCTAAGGAAGCAGAAGTAAAGCATGAACAACAGAACTTCTTCCAATCTAATGCAGTTACAACAGCCACGACTGTTACAACAGCAGCTACTGCTGCAGTAGCCCAAACAACTATCCAAACACAACCAGTTGCTGAATCAACGGCTCCTGTGCTTTTAGCTTCTTCAGAAACGACAACTGATGATATTATGGGATTCAAAGAAGATAGACTGAAAGCCAAGTATTTAAATAGTATTAAAGGCAAGAAGATACTTTACATCTCCCCCAACCTACCAGACTATGATACTTCTAGTGGAGGTAAGAGAGCCACAAGAATGCTGCAACTTATGGCAGAAGAATGTGAGGTATATGCATATGCAAGAGGTGCAAGACAACAAAAGTATATAGATAAACTCGCTAGTGTAAATGTGACTTTTCTAGCAGAGTATGATTATGATAAAATTAAAGCCCAACATGAAAGATTTGATGTAATTATATATGCATGGTATTATACATTGCATGAGTCATTGAGATTTAAGGAATTATATCCAGAGGCAAGAATAATTTGTGATTCCGTAGATATTCATTGGGTACGAGAGCAAAGATCACTAGGCTTATGGGAGGGATTGACTCAGGAGAAAGTAGATGAAAATAAAAGAAGTGAAGTATCGGCATACAGCCAAGCGGATGTGGTATGGGCAGTGACGGAGCCAGACAGACAAGCAGTTCTTAGAGAAATTCCTAATGCTGATGTAAGAGTCGTATCTAATATCCATGATGCACATTTTACTGACTATATTGCTGACAAGCCTAACAATATGTTGTTCTTCGGTGGTTTCAATCACTACCCTAACATTTCTGCTGCCAAGCTAATTGTAGAAAAAATTCTTCCTGTGGTAAGAGCAGCTGTCCCTGATGCGCAACTCATCCTTGCTGGGGCCAATGCACCAGAAGAGGTAATTGCACTAGGTGAAGTGGAAGGCGTCAATTACCTAGGATTTATAGAAGAGGAAGATGTAGAGAAGTTATATCTAAGCTCAAAACTTTGTGTTGCTCCCCTACTTGCGGGTGCAGGTATCAAAGGTAAAATATGTGAGTCTATTGCCTACATGTTACCTATAGTAACCAATGGTATCGGCAACGAAGGCATACAGCTAGAAAATGAGAGAGATGGCCTCATTACTGAAGATTTTGATGAGATGGCACAAATGATCATAGGGGCATTTCAAGGCAAATATGATTTAGAACAAATGGCTAAGAATGCTCAAGGAATGCTGTTTGGTCTTGTAGGCTCAAAGATTGTCAAAGATCATATGTTGATGTCTATTCCGAGGGAAGTCTCTATCTGCATTGTAACCTGGAATAGACTAGATATGCTGAAAGATTGCATAGAGTCGATGGTCAAAAACACCATGTACCCTTTCTACAAGATTCTAGTACATTCTAACGGATGTGAAGATGGTACGCAAGAATACTTAGCAGATATAGCTAAAAAAGATGCAAGGATAATACCTATCCTTTCTAAGGAAAATGAGGTCTTCGTTATACCTAATAACAAAATGATGGATCTATATCCTCATAATGATGCTGTCCTAGTCAATAATGACGTCACTGTAGAACTGAATTGGCTCAATGCACTTGTTAATGCCGCATACATGCACAGACAGATAGGACTAAGTGGATCTAAAATTTTATATCCTGATGGCACCTTACAAGAGTTTGGTTCTGAACTGTACGGAGATGGAACTGGAAGAAATATTGGAAAGTGGGACGAAAATCCAAACAAGGATGAGTATAGCAGAATAACTTATGTAGGTTACGTATCTGGATGCTCACTCTATATCAAGAGATCCACAATCAAGAAGATAGGCACCTTCGATGAGCAATTCCATCCTTGCTACTGTGAGGATAGTGATTTGTGTTATACCGCTTGGGAAAATGATCTACACACTGTCGTCACCCCTTTTAGTGTTATAAATCACTTCGAAGGTGGTACTTCAGGAAAGGATGAGGACTCTGGATTTAAGTCTTACCAAAAAGTCAACTTCGAAAAGTTCTTAGCGAAGCACAAACACAATCTAGACGATATTAAAACCAAAATAGACGGCCTGAATAAGGCACAATTCAATTAAGTATGAGATTTTTATTTGCCTGTGGATGCCCACGTTCTGGCACAACAGTTCTATGGAGATTATTGAGGGCTCATCCTAAAGTAGCCATGGGAGTTGAGAGATATATAGATAGAGTTATAGGGAAAAGATATGAGTTGGATGCGAGTTACTTTTCAAAAGAAAGATTCTATACCTATACCAAAGGCGATACTCATTTCCCAGATATCACAAGTGCTGGAGCAGGCGAGTACTATAGGGAACTAGAAGAAAGATATGATGCCTGCAAGTACTATGGAGATAAGATACCCCCTCTTTATGAGCAATACGACAATATATTCAAGGCTTTTGACAAAGTGGCGGTAGTATTTATATTCAGAAACATTTTTGACGTAGCTCAATCTTATATGAAGCGACTAGCTAAACCAGACGATGCCTGGGACAAAAATGTGGATGACGCTATCAGAGAATGGAATCTATCATTAAGAAGCACTATCGAAGCAAAGAAAAAAGGTCATAAAATATTTGTTCTCGAGTATGAAGAAGTGTTCTATAAGGAATTTGACCTCGAACCCTTATTCAATGCACTGGAAATAAGGTATAGTAAGAAAGTCAAAATGAATTTCAGGAATGAAAAGATTTTCTGTCAGAGGTTAGAAGAGAAAAGAGACAATTCACTTTCCTCCCTAGACAAAAGAAACATCATATATAATGCTGACTTTGATGCATATAGAGAAGTCATCAAACTGAAGAACTCTTTCAGTTGATTAAGTTCTTAAAGAAATTAGTTATACAAAGCATAATTATCATTCTGATAATAGAGCTCTTATCAACAATTCTATTTTTTTGTTTTGACTATTCAAAAAGTCTTGGCATCACAAGAAGTTATTACTTTATAAAAGAAATCCTCTACAAGAGTTCGAATTCTAAAACTGAATCCATACATCTTGGAGATAGTGTTGCTAGACAACTATTTCCACCTCAGGACGATGAGAGCCACCTTACCATTAATGCATCTATCCTTCTTTCAGGACAATATTACTTAATTCAAGAGGCGACAAAACATAATCCTAATCTAAAATCAATATATCTTGGTGTAACACCAGGCTCTCTAAGAGCCGAACCATTCAATCCTAAGTGCATTCAGAACCATATAAAACCTTTCGTCAGCCTTTATAATGGAAGATGGAATTTAGATTATATCAAGCCATTCTTTCGATCACATCCTAAAACCATAATCTACACCACTTCTATAGGCAAGTATCTTCCAGTTAATGAACCAAAAATTGAAAAGATAATAGACTTTAGTAAGCTATTATCTTCTACGAACAAAGAGTACTTACTAAAAATTAATGAGCTATGTGCAGCAAATGATATCGACCTGCACTTTTACAGCCCACCAGTAACAGCGGATAGAAAAGTAAAACTTACTAGGCTATTCACTAAGATGAATTATGCCAATTCTGAATTGCAAAAAATCATGACTGATTATAGCAAGACTTTACGATATTTAGACAAGGTAAACTTTAAAGACCAAATCCATCTGACAAATAAATACCTGAAAACGAACAAGTCCAAGGAAAAAACAATCATTCTTAGCAGGTAGAATGAGGCGCTAAGTATAGTCACTATAATACTTATCCAACATTGGTCTAAATACCTCTTGTGCCATTTCTATTTCTGATTGGTTCAGAACATTTTTATAGTTACCTACTATTCCTTTATTTATAAAACTTATTCCTTTATTAAAAAAAGCTTTACGCCTTTTGGGTAGGCTGAAGATACCTAAGAGATTTTGGGTAATTTCATAACTCTCTCTTTCTTTCATCACAGAAAAAGAGGCTAACTCACATCCTTTAACAATATTTTGTTCTCTCATACCAAGTTGTAAGTCGTTATTGAGTTTCATCATTATTGCAAAGGTATTATCTAGCAAATCTTCATATCTAATCATATATACGGGAATCTCCTTTTGCTCCATCCAAGATTGGACATGTCTATTCCAGCCACCGGAAAAATTGTTCGCAGATGAAGGTAAGTCGTTGGCTTTCTTTAATTCTTTCATGACAATTTGAGATCTCTCCTGAGGAGACAGGACCTGCTCTCCATTTATCAAATCAATATGATT
>CAZIMH010000022.1:12001-15551 GCA_964540155.1 uncultured Saprospiraceae bacterium | reverse complement strand
AGCAAATGGGCTTTACTTAAATTACCGGTTTCAAAATTTACTCGAGTAAATTGTGCACCAATAAATTCAGAAGAGCGGAACCTTGATTGCTCGAAATGGCAGTCAGAGAATCGAGATCCAGTATTTGAAGATTTAATTAGGGAACATTTAGTAAACTTAGAATGCTCCGTTATGGTATTAAAAAAAGTAGATCGACTAAGACAGGCTTCATCAAAATGCGATTTTCCTATTTGTGTGTTAATGAAAGAACAATCACTCAGGTCTGAAGTATTGAAACTACAGTTACTCAGGTTTGATTCACGAAATGAAGAACCTTTAAGACTAATTGCAGGAGTGGTTAAGTTTGAAATCTCTAAGAATCCTAAGTTAACCTCTTCGAGGTCTTTACTTTCTGCTAGGACTATATTTTGCAAACTCAGCCTTTCGGTAGGATGAGATCTTCTATAGACATTAAGCTCTTCAGGTTTATCATATAAGATGCTCTCAATATTCATTGGGGTTGAATAGTAATAGTATTGGTTAAGAGAATATTTTCCTTATAGACTTTTTGTTTAATAATCCTTGTTGATGTTGCCACAAAAAAGCGGAAATCTCTACAGCCCTATCCACAGTTAATTTAGGCGTATAGTTATCATCTATATCAGGTAATTCTTCTGAGAAGAGTTGCTCACCATTCATATATTCCTTGGATATGAAATCATTGTCCTTTCTGAAATAATCAATAATGTTGCCAACCTCTTCCTTAGATAACTGAATCTTGTCTGCAGTTGACATCCCTTCTAGCAATTCTACGATGTTTCCTCGTAATTCATTGCGTTTGTCACCTTCAAAGGCTGCAACATTTTTATTAAACTTAGCGAGAAAGACTAATTGTGCTCTATCCAATGAGGCATTAGCGCTGACGGGTATATCTTGAAATTGCGATAAGTTATCAATACCAAAAATTGACATAAAGTCAGCATAGATCGTTCCACCTCGCCATCTTGATTTCTCAAAAGGTCTAACAATCAAGTTCTCTTTGCCAAAGACCTTAGCCCACTTTTCGAGCAAAGCGGTGTAGTCAAATTTTTTCTGTCTATACCGGTCTGACTTGAATTTCCCTGAACCTCCTGATTTAATCCAAGTGGAATAGGAGGAAAACATATACTTATCTTGTCTTCGTAAGTAAATGATAATTTTCACCTTGGCACCCAAGCCTTCCGTAAGCAATTTCAACGCTTTTAAAGTTTCGGGCTCCGATACCCTTGAGGCCATGTGCTCATTACTTACTAGTAGATGCCCGCCTTTATTTATTACAGCGCTCGCTTCAGACCTAAACTTTTTAAAGAATGTCTCCCTTGCACTGTTACTATTAGCCATCACAGCATCTAATAGGTCTCTAGTATTCTCTGGCGCCGCATATGCTGCCATCTTAAGATGATTCTTTGTACCGGCAGATTTGGCATAATGGAGCTTATACCTGCTAGCCATCACTTTGGTGTTAAGGTAGAAGTACTCTTGAAGTGAAGTAGTGGCCGTCTTGGGCATGCCAATATGGAGATAGATAGTAGGCTTAGTCATAAATTGCTGAATTCTCAATGAATGACAAAATACTAATAATGGAGTATATTTGACCTTAAGCTACAACAGGATTTATGTTCAAGTTTATTCGCTTTCTATTTTTCTTTATTATCGCGGCAATCATAGTATTGGAGATAGTATGTAGCCTACTTCTGATAGACTCCAAGACACCGGGTAACATTGGAATAGAAAGAGGTTTTCTTAATATCAAATCGTTAGTATATGATCGGGCAAAAAAGAATATCGGATCTGATACGCTTCATGTAGGGGACAGTGTCGCTAGACAGCTATTTCCCCCATTTCAGCGTGATAACAACTTGACCAGTGTAGCTAATGTACTTGCTTCTGGAAACTACATAGCTATTAAGAATGCTATTAAGAACAACCCAAATATCAAAGTAGTATTCTATGGGGCTATACCTACCAGCTTATCCTTGGACTTCTATGAAAAGAAAACTTCTCTCAATTTTGTAAAGCCCTTTCTTAGCATTTACAAACCATCTAATCTCGATAAATCACTCTTACGCCATATGATGACCAAGCCCAGTTCTCTCCTCTATCTGAGTTCTTTAGGCAAATTTATCCCTATGGATGATGTAGACTTTGGCGAAGAGACTATCAAAGGTAGATCCATATCTAGATACAGCCTGAGATATCTTAGTAAGATTCAAGAATTATGTAATGAGAAAGGGATTAAATTTGTCATGTACTGCCCCCCTCTATCCCAAGAAAGGAAAGGCGCAACTAATGACTTCAGTAAATTAAGAACAAATAAGTATCCTCCTATACTAAAGAAAACACTAAAAAACTATTCGAATTCCATAAAATATAGAAAGCGTAGTGATTACAAAGATGGCACCCATCTCAAGAAGCCTTTTCTTAAAGAAACTCGAAATCAATATGGAAGCATTGTTGCACGATTAGCTCAATTATCTTAGTCTTAGCACATGCTCAAGTTTGTATGGCGCATATTCCTCTACTTTATAGGTTTCCTTATCTTTTTGGAAATAGTCAGTTTCTTATTGATTAAGAACTTTAGTGTTGCAAAAACTGTGGGTGTCAAAAAAGAGTTTCAGAATGTGCTTGAATTGACAAAGTCTGTCAACGGTGATATAGAGTCTGACACTTTGGTTCTTGGAGATAGCGTAGGAAGGCAACTCTATCCGCCAGGTGTCCATCCTAGTTTTGTCACCGCAACGGGTGCAACCTTGGTGCATGGCAATCTTATACTTTTAAAAAGAGCTCACAAGAATAATCCTAATCTGAAGATGGTCAGATATGTCATAACACCACATAGTTTGGCTCTCGATTTAAGATATGAAGCAGTCAGTTCCAGTTACGTGAAACCCTTTCTTTCCATCTATAGATTTGGTGATATAACTAGGACAATATGGGACTTTCTCAAGGCTAAGCCTATGTCCTACGCGTATCTATTCAATTCAGGAAAATTTCTTCCTCAGGATGATATACTTTTTGGAAAGGGTCCTTTCCGAGATGATTACAGACTCAGCCCGTTAGCAATAGAATCTATCCGTGCAATGCAAACCTATTGTGAAGATTCTGGCATTCGATTTATGCTTGTATCTCCACCTGTTCCAGACATGGCATCTGAAAAGATGCGATTAGCCAATTTCAAAAAGGACTTGACTGGACACAATGATATCGATGTTACTATGAACAAGTACCTCAATAGCATTATCTTTCTGCCCAGAAATCAATTTGTTGACGACCTCCACTTTAGAAAAAAAGATATTCGCACAAAAAGGAAAATGATTAGAAGAATGATGGACAATTCTTATAATAAGCAGTAACCATCATTAGCAAGAAACAGCCATATGTTATTTAACTCCATAGATTTTATTGTTTTTCTTCTCATAGTATTTACGCTGTTCTGGGTGATACCAACCAAACTCGGCATGGTTAAAAATCTGTTGCTTTTGGTATCGAGTTATATATTCTATGGATGGTGGGATTGGCGTTTTTGCATTCT
>CAZIMH010000022.1:0-11901 GCA_964540155.1 uncultured Saprospiraceae bacterium | reverse complement strand
AGTAAGTTCAACTACAGTTTGGCAGTCTCAGGTATCTATCAAATGATTTGGGGCTTCTTTAAGAAGATTGTAATCGCTGATAACTGTGCTATTCTTGCTAATGAAATCTTCAATCAAAGCAGCTATGGCCAGACGGATGGTCTAGTTCTAGTTCTCGGTGCACTATTGTTTGCATTCCAGATTTATGGAGATTTCTCTGGATACTCAGATATTGCAATAGGAACTGCCAAGCTCTTTGGTATTAAACTCATGAAGAACTTTGACTTTCCATATTTTGCAAGAGATATAGCAGAGTTCTGGCGGAAATGGCACGTTTCGCTGTCCACTTGGTTTAAAGATTATGTCTACTTCCCTCTAGGTGGTAGTAGAGGCGGGAAGTTGTTTACTCTAAGAAATGTATTTGCCATATTCTTGGTTAGTGGATTCTGGCATGGAGCAAATTGGACTTATATAGTATGGGGATTATTCCATGCTTCCCTATATATCCCACTCTATATTTTCAATCTTAACAGAGTGAATACTGGCTTGGTATCTGAAGGCGCTCTATTTCCAAAAATCAAAGATTTGTTGCTTATCATTCTTAATTTCCTTCTTGTCTGTTTGGCATGGATATTCTTCAGAGCAGCCACAATATCTAAGGCTTGGGATTATATCCTAAGTATGTTTGCTAATCTGGCACAAACAGGTTCAGATTTTATTTTTGACAACTCACTTACCTTAAAGATTATCCTCGTCATGGTAATATTCCTACTAGTCACTGAGTGGATTAATAGGTCTAAAGAGCACGGAATGGCCTATGATAAATCATGGAAGAAGAAAGTAAGCTCTTACCTGGCTTTAGCACTCATTTTCTTTTATGGAAAGTTTGACTATCAGGAGTTTATTTACTTTCAGTTCTAGGAAAATTCTCATTCTTTTTCAAAAACGAACACATCTTGGAAGTACAAGCCTGGCTGTTCTTTCCAATTTCCAGGATGGTACTCCACTTGTTTGAATAGCCTAGTAACCAGACGCATACCATTGGGAGTTATGCCAATAGCATCCTCAGGGTGCTTTACCCAAGAAGGATTAAACCAATTTTCTGACCCATAAGAAGACTGGTCAAATATCCACTTGAGTTGGTTTGTTCTATGAAATCGCCCCTTACCTTTTGTTCTCAATTGTATCGAGTTATTGTATAGCTCATCCAAATAGAAAAAGGTCACGATAGCCTTCCCATTTTTTCTGAGTACACGATAAATTTCGTCAAAATAGAATCTCGAATGCTGTTCTTTCAAATGAGTCCATACAGATAGTGCTGTAACTAAATCCTTAGATTCACTCTCTATTGGCCAGGGTATGAGTTTATCCTCTTGCTGATTTGCATATGTGGCGTTAGAGACATCAAGATGGATGAACTCGTGATTAGGCCATTGCTTATATTGTTTTCTACAATAACCGATATCTGACTCATTGACATCAATGCCAACATAGGACCCTTCGTCACGTACATAGGGTTCGCTTGCTATACCTAGCAGCCCTGTACCGCATCCTATATCCAATATGTCGTTATTACTTGTCGAAGAAAGGTGTTTATATATTAAGGTTTGGAAGATACCAATGACATGACCCCATTCTACATATGACAATTTGCCTCCTCTTCTATATCTAAGTTCAGGTATTAATCTTATATTTTGAGTGCGCCTGATTTGTTTTCTATCCATTCGCCTAAAAGCACGATCTATGTCGGGAAACGAATCATCATACAACTTCTTCATCTACTAAGTTTGGATTTAATAGTTAGCACCAGCAAACTACTACTATTTCTGAGTATTAATATTTGATTCTAAACTAGTAATAATGACTTGTTTTTCAATGATATTGCTACTTTTATATCCTTTATTCAAGAAACTGTAGCTTGAAGAAATACTTACTACATTTAGCTCTTTTTATTGCTTTTGTGCTCATTATGCTGCCCTTAAGTAGGAAGTTGTTTTTACCCTATTACTGGGGTGCAGAAGGTTTCGGATACAAGATTAGACATATAGAGCAAAATCAGATACAGCCAGACATCTATTTCGTAGGTCCGAGTACTGTTATGCGTCACATTATGCCTAGTGTTTTTGATAGTGAGATAGGGAATCGTTATTCTTCATTTAACTTATCAGCTGATGGCAGTTATCCTCAGCATGACATACATATTTTCAGAAATTTCATAAAGAAAAACAGAGGTCAGATTAAGTATGCTTTCTTCGAGATGAACAGCTTAGACAAGTTTGGAGACATGCGCTACCATACCACCTACTCTAAGTATCACAATTCTCTTAAATCACTTATACTTGGTTTGCAGTATGTCGGCTTTGCAGATGTAGATAAAGAAGTCAAAAAGAAAACTCAAAAGAGATATGTCGTTTCTTTCCTTGAGAAATACTTCAATGTAGGTATAAGAAAAGATTTGGGCAAATTCTTAAAAAACAAAGGTAACATCCCAAAATTCATGATAGGAAAGCAGGGAGATGGATTTCTACCAGTACCTAATAATAAAAAAAATAAAAGCATGCTGGCTTCTCAACTAAGCAGTACGGTTTCAGAAAAGAAAAAAGCAATGCAAGACCAAAACACAAATGATTACAATCCAGCTTTACTCAAGTTATACTCGGATAATATAGCTTATCTAAAGAAAAAAGGAATTCATGCCATATACATTATGCCACCAAAAAAACCTCAGTTCGACACAGAATTGCAAATGTTAAATGTCTATGAATATCTTCCAGCTGAGCATAGAATAGATTTAAGTAATCCAAATGCTTTCCCTCAGTTCTATACAAAAGAAGCACGATTTGATTTTAGCCACCTTAATGTAGATGTCGCTCGCGATTATACTATCAGGCTAGCCAGTGCATTTCAAGAATTAGAAAATAAAATTCAGTAGGATAGATGTTATTCAATTCTGTAGAGTTCTTAATCTTCTTACCATTGGTGTTTATTGCCTATTGGTTTATAGTATCTAAGAATCTAAAGTTACAGAACCTATTTCTGATAATTGTCAGCTATTTCTTTTATGGCTGGTGGGACTGGCGTTTTCTTTCTCTGATTTTTGCAAGTTCGTTGCTTGATTATAGTATCGGTCTTGCTATGGGCAAAACTGAAGACAAAAAAAAGCGCAAGCTTTATTTGTGGGCAAGTATGCTATTCAATCTTGGGATGCTTGGTTTCTTTAAGTACTACAACTTTTTTACGGATAGCTTTATAGACTTACTAAATACTTTCGCAGGACCTGGAACCTATGAAAACTCTCTCAGTCTGAAAATCATACTTCCAGTGGGTATCAGTTTCTATACTTTTCAGACAATGAGTTACACCATAGATATCTATAGAAAGAAACTGGAGCCGACTAAGGACATCCTTTCCTTTTTTGCCTTTGTCTCATTTTTTCCACAATTAGTAGCTGGCCCCATAGAAAGGGCGACTAATCTACTTCCTCAGTTCTATAAAAAACGAGGATTTGATTACACTAAAGCAGTAGATGGCTCTCGACAAATGTTGTGGGGTTTCTTTAAAAAAGTAGTCATCGCTGACAATTGTGCTCCATATGTGAATGAAATATTTCAGATGTATGAGACCTTGCCAGGATTTGTACTTCTCATAGGTATACTACTTTTTTGCGTACAGATATATTGTGACTTCAGTGGGTATTCAGATATTGCAATAGGGACAGCTCGTTTATTTGGATTTAATCTTTTAGCCAATTTCAAGACACCATATTTTGCGACCTCTATAGCTGATTTGTGGAGAAGATGGCATATTTCGCTCTCTGTATGGGCTAATGAGTATATTTTCTTTCCTCTTACCTCCTATTTTAAGAAATACAAGAAATTAGCTATTTACCTAAGTCTAGTAATCACATTTACTTTAATCGGTTTTTGGCATGGGGCCAACTGGACCTTTGTATTCTTTGGGCTGTGGCATGGTATCGTTAGTTGTATAGAATACTTTACGCAGAAAAAGAGGAGACAAACAAGTAAAAAAATTGGTGCCAAACTTTTCAATTTCTTAGGCTGGATTGTCACCATGATAGTCTGGATTATCGGCATGATCATGTTCCGAGCTGACACTATTGCAGATGCATGGCTTTACTTCAGGAGATTAATAACACCTACAGGTTGGTACACAGATGACTTTCTGTACCTTGATGATTTTAAATTAGCTGATTTTAGTTATGACTTAAATTATCTATTGGCTGCATTCATATTTATTCTTTTCTTGGGTGACTGGATTAGTAGAAAAAAAGAACACGGCCTAGGAATTATTTCTAGATATAAACCAGTTAGATGGTTGATATACTTTGCCATCATCTTGTTCGTAGGTTTTTATTTCGGTCAAGAAGTTGATTTTATTTATTTCCAATTTTAACTTAACATAACTATGGAATCCAAACTACTAGACATACTTAATACCTTACTAGAAGAAATAGGTATGGACAAGATAGACAGTCTGACACCTACTCATGACCTTAAAGAAGATATTGGCTTAGACTCTATTAGTTATGCTGATTTGATTGTTCAGATAGATGATGCCTTTGGCACTAATATAAATTCAGGCGAAGCTATAAATACTGTTCAAGACGTGTTAGATAGATTATCAAAGTAATTCACAAATCTCATTTTAACTAGAAGTATCTATGGCGAAAATCAATAACTACATTATCAATATGCCCCAAATGGCTGTGGAAGCCTTATCGGAAAATTGGTTATTCAAGGAGATAGGTGGCTTCCATTGGGATCTTATTTGTGAAGGCCTTGAAACAAAGTCATTCGATATAAAGAATGATACTTCGAATAGATTATATGCAACGTTTGTTAGAATTAGAATAGTTAGTGACGTCAATCTGAAAGCATTCAGAGAGAATGAAGAGGCAAGGCTTACTGGCTCTATGTCAAGGTATGGCAATAGTATGTATTTCAGTGACCTTGAATTCAACGCAAAAAACAAACGGATATCGGCCGAGCTGATGACAACCTTTTCTATTAGAGATGATGTAGACAATACAAAATTGGCTAAAAGTGAACCTGCTTCAGGTATCAATAATGTTCCTGTTGTCAAAAAATTTCCACTATTCGGAAATCAGTATCGCCTAGCAAAAAAAAGAGTATTGAAGGAACTGGAATATGAAGATTATAAATTCACGATCTCTTACGATATTGAGCCTATAGGAAAAATCCATTATGATTTAAACCCTTTCTATGACATCAATGGCGTCAACTTACTATATTTCGCGGCCTACCCTATTATAAATGATATCTGTGAAGGTCGATACATGAATCAGCTCGGAAAGAAAGATATCGAATTTGATATGTGGGAAGATGATTTTTCCACTTGCTACAAAGATGTATTCTACTATGCTAATTGTAATCTTTCGGATTCATTGAGTTATGAGTTACTTGAGCTTAAAGTACTTGATGCAAATACAGTCCAGCTTAGCAGTAATCTAAAACGCAACTCTGATGGAGCTATTATAGCAAAAATATTTTCAGTTAAAACTAGAAAATAGACCTTTCAAATATTGAGGGTATTGCAAGTCACTCTTGGAGAACTCTTCTTTTACCTCTCAACTATATATTTGTTTTAGATCCGTCGGCATAAAAAAAGCCATCTACAAAATGCAGATGGCTTCTATTATTTCTTAATCGCTGTTACTATTTATTTCCGTAAGCTTGTTTCATTACTTGTCGAAATTTTGCGAATTCTGAATCATTAAAAACTTGACTCAGATTTTCATTTCTTGTAGCTAACAGTTCTCCAAGCTTTGCATCAGACAATTGGCCATTAGATTTAAATCTTTTCTTAGCTGCATTATAAGTACCTTGAATAGCTAAGTAATCTAACATCTTACCATCTGATATTCCCATTGCTCTTTTCAAGTTCACGGGGTGTGCTGGTGATTGTCCTGAATATCCATAGAAGACTGCATCTATATATTTCTTTTGCTCCATTTGTTCTGGAGACAGGACATTACCTATTTCTCTATTCTTAGCCTCTCTTAAGTTGGTGAGTTTATTAGGATTACTCTTATTAGCTTTTATTTGAGGCTGATACTTCTCAGTGATTTCCATCATCTTCTTCATCTTCTTATTATTGATACCAAGCGCATTTCTCATCTCCTTGAAGTAATTAGCTTTTGTATTGATATTATAGTCAGACCCTCTAGAAGAAGCATTGGACATGCTAGCTGCTCCTCCAGAATTTCTGTTAGATGCCGCACCATTGTTAGCAGAGGGTGTATTCTGATTTCCTGCTTGTACTTGAGATGTGCCAGCAGATCTGTTAGCTCCAGCATTCGGATTCTCCGCTTTCTTCACGCATGAGGTTACCAACAAAACAGATAAAATTATTATTAAGCTATTTCTCATTCTAGATTATTTTGAACCGCAAAGATAAAAAAGATTAAAGGATTTAGTATCAAGTAAATCTTAATTCTTTGTTGAAAGGAATTTGATAGGAACATAGAGCATACAAGGGGTTACTAATTGATATATACATTCACCTTCCCAGAATACAATCAATTGTTTTGTACCCAGCCTCTTTACCCAAATTTAATACGCCTTGTGTGTCATAATGTAGTTGGTCATTATACTTACTATAATCTGAAGGGCTCCGATCATTATTAGTTGGGATTAGATGGACATTCGGAATCTCATTAGCCAATCGCACTTGATGAGCTCTAACTAAATCGTTATATGGTAGTGTTATACAATTAACTTGTTGTAAAATAAAAGGTAAATCTGGAATACCTACGTCATTACGGATGGCATTAATTATATCTCTCATACTATCATAATATGCATCGGATGCAGTCCTATTCAAAGCATCTATTTCTCCTCCAAACCAAATAACCGCCTTGATATCTAATCCTGTGAATCCTTGCTCTTTTGCTACTCTTCGAGCTAATGTAAGATGATTCATACATTTTTTGTACTGATCATGCTTGGTGTCATTATTAGCATGATTTGGAAAGGCCATCATCCTTTCTTCATTCCACTCAGGATGCCAACTACTATATGATGAGAGGCTAGCAATTGCATAATGAAAAATCAGTGCTTGGTGATTATTATATAATTCGGACATCAGAGGATATAGTGAGAACACAGGAGAAAATGTACTGCGACTCTCTATACCAAAACTATTCAGATATTTATCACCTCTAGCTCTGTGGACATGCTCATATTCGCTGAATTTCCCTCGGCCATATCCCATATAGAATATGCTTTCTTTACTGACATTAAACTTATCCTTGTCTTCCTCTGGAATTAAATCCACATCACCCCAACCAGTAATATTAGATTGACCTAATACAAGAATAGTCGGCAATGAATTATCCTTACAACCGGTATATAGAATCAGTGAGATGCTAACACCCAGTAACACAAATATATTCTTAGAGCGGATTAACATTAATAGCGTTTAAATGATTCCATAATATTCCTTTCTACAATTTCATGTAACACAATGTCGGGATGCTCTTTTTCTATTATAGATCTGTCAAACTTATGGTTGTTGCTGATAAAGATAATCTCACTAAAATTGTATGGCAAGTAGGCTCTCAGTTTATTACTAAATGAATCTCTGAAGACAAGTATCTTTGGACCCTTACTCTTATTTGACTTATATCGGATTTCATAATTTTTAGGATCACCTTTATATCCTCTAGGAATTCTGAGTTGTGATTTTACTTGTCTGAAGTTCTTTCCATCTTTAGGAGTCATTACTGTCTCTATATCTGGAAACTTATCTTTTGCATGCATCAGATGGGCCATGTCCTTATGTTCAGATGGTGCAAGTTTCACTCTAAACTCACTGAGTCTTCTTGTTCTACCAATGGAAGGATAATCTTGATTCATCGTTTGTATAAGTTTCCTATAACCGAGAAAGGCACCATATTGAGTCCAGTGGCTGTCTGTTTTCCCATAAGTTGGCATCTTTTCTTTTCCAGCTATCAGTTCTTCTCTTACATCTATTACGTCAAGTTCTGGTTTCATGAAATTTATAAATCTATCAAGATTCAGATGATTATGTCTATCATCGAAATGGGAAGGTAATTTCTCAGGATAGATGGAGTATTTATCTGGCGCAACAAAAAGATAATACCCTATACCCATTGATGACAGCCAATCTTTATTGTCCAATATATTTTGCTTACTTCTAGCAAGCAGTTTCTTATTATATACTCTTACACCCTGATGCTCAGAATATATAGAACCCTTAGATTCTCCTAAGAAAGTCCATCCTTCCTGTCCTAATACAACTTGTTCAGGAAAAGGAGAACTGCCAAATAAATTGAGTTTAAGCTTACAAAATGCCTTTATGAAAAGGTTTCTACCTCCAAAATTATCAGTATAGTACTTCTCTACTCCTTGTATATAACTCTCCGAGTCCTGCCCTTCATACACTGGCATCTTAGCCAAGGCTCTTTTCTCATGGCTCTCAACATTAGCACTTAATCCTAAGAAAGCATCTAAGGTAGGATACAGAATTATCAGCCCAAAGAGCACTATGAATAAAAGATCTGTATTGTTTGGTTTCCTCATTAGAATCTAAAATAAATGAAAGGATTATAAGAAGAAGAGGATACAAATATAATAGTGATTATAAGCAACCCAACCAACATCACTCTGTGCACATTTAGTGCTAAAGTATAATTAGTTCTTTCAGCTGTGATATATTTATTCGTCAGGTTTAGATAGAATGGTGTAGACAAAAGACAGGCTACGATAAAATAAAAGATAAATTCAAAATTGACAAATGTGCCAAAATTGACTGTCGTGTCTACATTAAATATAAACATTGTACCCAAGTAATCTAAGGCCGTAGGTAAATCATCTGCTCTGAAGAATACCCAACCCACCAATGCAATCAGTAGTGTATAGATATGTTGTATTGGTTTCCATAGTTTGTCTAGCACCTTGTCTAAGCCGAGTCTTTCGAATACTAAAAATAGTCCATGAAACAATCCCCACACTATAAAATTCCAACTCGAGCCATGCCATAGACCTGTAATAAAGAAAACAATAAAAAGATTGAGGTAAGTCCTTCCCCTGCCTTTTCTATTTCCACCTAGCGGAATGTATAAGTAATCTCGAAACCAAGACGACAATGAGATATGCCATCTACGCCAGAATTCTTTAATGGACTTTGAGATATATGGATAATTAAAATTTTCCAATATGCGAAAACCCAACATTCTTCCTAAACCGATAGCCATATCAGAATAACCTGAGAAGTCAAAATAAATCTGGAAACTGTAACATATGATCCCTACCCAAGCAACAGCTGTTCCAAGAGAATAATCCGGCAATCCAAAAACATAATCAGCCCAGTAGGCAAAATAGTTAGCTATTAGTACCTTCTTGGCCAAGCCTATAATAAATCTCTCAGCACCGATGGCAAAGTCATGAACTGTAGTCGTTCTTTCAGAAAGACTCTTTTGGATATCAGCATATCTAACAATAGGTCCAGCAACCAATTGGGGAAACATAGTAACATATGTACTAAATTCAATAAAGCTTTTATTAGCCTTTACTTTTCCATAGTATACATCTATAGTATAACTCATCGTTTGGAAGGTATAAAAGCTTATACCAATGGGTAATGCAATATGTGGTAGCGAGGCCAGATAAGGAAGACTTTTTTCTGGAAACAGAGAGGAGATTAAATCATTATATACCTCAAACGTAAAGTCCAAGTACTTAAAAATGAGAAGAAATCCTAGGTTGAAAATCAGCGAGCAGACCAGTCCCCACTTTCTATATCCTTTCTCTATTGCTCTTGCACTCCAATAATCCACTACACAAGAAGCCAACATAATGAGAACGATCTCTTGTTCACCCCAAGCATAGAATAACAGACTAAATAAGAGAAGTACAAGATTCTTTATTTGAACCTTGTTGGGCACCAAAAAATAAACCAATAAGAATATTGGCAAGAAAACAAAAAGAAAAATAACGCTACTAAAGACCACACCTGTTCTTTTGGATTCTCTTTATCTGATTCAAAGAAATTTGCGATTCTGGGTCGGCAAATATAAGAGGAATTGTATTTCAGACATTAATACCTACGAGGTGACTTTATTGTAGGCATAAAAAAAGGCGAAGAATATTCATTCTTCGCCTCTGTTTTATATCATTTATGTCTCTTATCTAGACATAACCATTTTCTTAGTTGACACTAACTGACCATCTACAACTAGTTGGTAAGAGTAGTTACCCTGAGGCATATCATTTGCATTGATATTCAATGTTCCTTCTCCAACGTGATCCAATACCACAGACTTGATTCTTCTTCCAGAATTATCAAATATAACTATCTGAGCATTCTGTGCATCAAGAGGAAGCGTATAAGAAATCTGTGTCTGCCCATTGAATGGGTTAGGTACATTCTGATTAAGAGAAGCTAAATCAGATCCGTTAAGCTCTACGTCAGTAGTAGATCCTATCTGAGTGCCTTTCTGTATAGACTGTACAACTTCTGCTAACTCAGCAAACTGCGCTTCTAAATCAGCTATTCTTTCATCTCTTGCATCTATAAGTTCTTGTTGCTCTTGAATCGCATTTACTAGCATGTAAGTAATCGCATTCGTATTTACATTAAGATACTCATCTGAAGATACTGATTTGTGAACCTCATCAGTCGTTTCGAAAGCTTGATATTCATACGTAGATACCATTTCAGGTAATACTTCCTGCATTTCTTGTGCGATTACACCAAACTGCAATTTGTCAGATTTGATACCTCCTTTACCATTATAGTAGTAAGAATATGGCTGTATTTGTAATACTTGCTCTAGACCTGCTTCAAAAGCGTTGATGTCTTTCTTTAGTCTTCTATCTGAAGAAATAAGCGCTCCAGCATGCTGAATATCACCATTTACATGTAGTAGTGATTGAGGGTTTCCTATCCCAATACCTACTTGCTCAGACTGATCTACATTCATCACTAAGTTTCCATTCGTAAGGAATAAGATATCAGCTGCATCAAGTGCTCTGATTTGAAACGGTGCTGTTCCATTATGAGTCAATGTAGTTGACCCTCCCGTTGCTCTATTGAATCTAAATCCAAAGTTAGGGAATGCTGATGCATCTGAAATTAGGTCAAAATTTGCTGGACCATCAGCTGACCGTCCTCCGCCTAATTTTATGGATATCGCTCCTGCACCAGTACTAGAACCGACTTCCAGTTCATTGCCATGTATTTTCATACGACCGTCAACTTCTGCTTCGAATTGAGGGTTAGTTATTCCAGCTAATCCAACTTTTCCGTTAGATATGACTTTGATTTGTGCATTCATCTGGAATGAAAGAAATCCTAAGACTAAAATTATTAGTATGTTCTTCATAATCATTAATTTTTTAATTCGTTTAATTGTCTAAATTGGTTAAATAAGGAAATCAAGTTCTAAAAAGGTTTATTAATTATTAACAAGAGTAAAATTATGTAAACCTTTCCCTTTTATATTCCCCCATTTAGGTGAAATCTCCTTTGGACACTGTCTAACTTCCATAAAGTGTACCGATTATCGAAGTATATTATAAGAATTACTAATATAATGCGCAATCTTAAAAAGTGCCAACTTTGTGACAATTATTAGAGCATTAAAATACATAGATTATATTACTCCCCACTCAATTTTGGAACATTGAGCCCAAAACCCATGTAAACCCTTAGACATTTACCCGAAATTATTACCTAAAATGCTCCATTGCAACCTGTGTAGGTTACTTCAGCCAAGATTTATATCCTGAAATACAGTATTAAAAAATACTTTTGGCAATCAAATTTTAAGATTAATGAGTCAAGATTATCTATTCTTATGCGGGTGTGCCAGGTCTGGCACCTCAGCTCTGTGGAGGTTATTATCTGCTAATAAGT
>CAZIMH010000021.1:0-22588 GCA_964540155.1 uncultured Saprospiraceae bacterium | reverse complement strand
GGGATGGTGATTTCACCGATGCCACATCTTGGGCCTGAAGCCAACATCCTTATATCATTGCCGATCTTCATGAGAGAGACTGCAACTGTTTTTAGTGCGCCATGTGCTTCTACGATGGCATCATGTGCAGCTAATCCTTCGAATTTGTTTTTACCAGAAATGAAAGGATGCTTAGTAAGCGTCTTGATTCTTTTAGCAACCTTTTTGCTGTAGCCTCTAGGTGTATTTAACCCTGTACCGACAGCTGTACCTCCCAAAGCCAAATGACTTAAATGTTTTAGCGAACTCTTGATAGCAGCTATACCGAATTCTACTTGTGTAGCGTATCCAGATATTTCCTGACCCAAGGTAACAGGTGTCGCATCCATGAAGTGAGTCCGTCCTATTTTTACAATCTTGCTATAAGCCTTCGCCTTTTTATTTAACTCTTTTTGAAGTGTTATAAGTCCTGGTAAGGTTACCGTCATGATTTTCTCATAAGCAGCAATATGCATTGCAGTAGGGAAGGTGTCATTGGAAGATTGTGATTTATTGACATCGTCATTAGGATGAAGATATTTTTTCTTGTCCTTTAATTTACCACCCTTGATTACATGTCCTCTATTGGCGATAACTTCATTGACATTCATGTTTGTCTGAGTACCAGAACCAGTTTGCCATACAACCAACGGGAATTCATTATCTAACTTGCCTTCAAGTATTTCATCGCATACTTTAGCGATTAGACTGGCTTTAGGTTTAGATAAAACACCTAATTCAGCATTGGTATATGCAGCAGCTTTTTTCAGAATGGCATATGCTTTTATTACTTCAGTAGGCATGGTCTGGCCACCAATTTTAAAATTTTGGCTTGACCGCTGAGTCTGTGCAGCCCAGTATTTTTTAGATGGTACTTTTACGATTCCTATCGAATCTTTTTCTTCTCTAAAAGACATATGATTTAAATTTCTTATATAAAATGCTAAAGTAAGCAGAAATCCTAGTAGTATAGGACATATCAGTTACCTTTGTGATGATATCAACAAATCACTTATTTGACTTGTTGTCAAACTTTATAATCATTCAAAATTCATATAATGGCATTCGAATTACCTTCGCTACCTTATCAGCATCATGAGTTAGAACCACATATAGATTCATGGACAATGGAAATTCATCATGGCAAGCACCATGCGGGTTATACTAAGAAATTAAATGCAGCTATTGACGGTACAGACCTAAGCGGTAAATCCATAGAAGATATCCTAAAGAACATGGATATGAATAATGCTGCAGTGAGAAATAACGGCGGTGGTTACTATAATCACTCATTATTCTGGTCAGTTATGAGTCCTAAAGGAGGGGGAACACCTTCTGGTGCATTAGCTGATGCTATCAATTCTGCATATGGTTCCTTTGATGCATTCAAAGAAAAATTCACAGCAGCAGCAAAAACAAGATTTGGGTCAGGATGGGCATGGTTATGCGTTCACCCGGGAGGCAAGGTAGAAGTTTGTTCTTCTCCTAATCAAGATAACCCAATGATGCCAGGTGTTGGATGTGGCGGCACACCAATATTAGGCTTAGATGTATGGGAACATGCATACTACCTTAACTATCAGAATAAGAGACCCGATTACGTTTCTGCTTTCTTTAATGTCATTAATTGGGATGAAGTCAGCAAAAGATTTGAGGCTGGGAAGTAGTAAAAAAATAATTGTAATAATTATAAGCGGATAGCAAGTTATTGTTACTCGCTTTTTTTGTTACTTGTAATTTAGGATACTCCTTAATTCAATAATATTTGTATAAGTCTTTCGTTTTTTAAAGAGATGGAATCATAAATAATTAGAATAGTTCTATGATTCTACACTTAATAATTTCTCTAAAGATCTTAATTGAATTATTATGAAATATTTCCAAATACTTCTCATGTTATCTGTTCTGTGTATGTTTAATTCATGTTCAGAATTAAATCAAGAACAACAATCTAACAATATTGAGAAAAACGATGCTGAACTTTTCAAAGATTTTGTACATGAATCTGGACTCCAAGACTTAATTATATCTCAAGTGCAGAGCAACATGACTGATAGAGATGCAAAACCTTGGATTGAAAATTATAAGGCAACAGTTTTTCAATATGAAGAGAGTAGAAAGTTAAATGGCTATCGACTCATGAGTACTGTGCATATGATTCGACAAACTGATTTTCTAGAAAAGATAAATGAAGGCAATGCTGATTTTTTACTCGAGGTCTATAAGGGATTTATGACAAAAGGATCATTAGAGTCCAAGCATAAGATGCTTGTTAAGTTGGCTGAGTATTATCCTGAAAATTTGATCAAAGAATTCAGATCTGAAGCATATGTACAAGCACTAGAAGCAGAAGTGGAATTAGGCGATAAGTTAGCTAGACTCAGTTCACAATATGAAGGCTTGCCAGAATTAGATATTTGGCAAAAAGTGCACTGGCAGGAGGCTAAAGATAAAGTAGAGGAAACCAAAAATTTTAAGAAGTATTTTTCTTCAGAGAGTTAATAAAAAATACAAATTATTAGATTTGAGACCACTAATCTAATTAGTGGTCTTTTTAGTTTAGGGGAAGGCATAGTTAGATAACCTAATTCAACTTATAACTTAATCCTAACTGTCTTATCTCTTTGATTAGATTAGAATTGACATCTACTTTAAAAGCCGCAACATCAAAATCTAAATCAAGATCAGAACTCTCATCCTCACTCAAATCTATAACTTGCATTTTTAGCCTATGCTTCCCTTTGTGTTCTGTGCAGAGACCTTTTAAGTTGCTAATAAAATCTTGATTAATAATATCCAGAGGAATTCTAATTGTTAGAGACTTTGTAAGGTCTTCACTGACAGAAGCCATTAGACGGATGTCAATTATTTTGAAAAAGAACCTATCAGAATTATATCCAGCCTTGAATATGCCTTCTACATATAAGACAAAACCAGGTTGTAGTAACTCTTTGTACTTTTCATAATCTTCCCGATAAGCGCCAAACTCAAAAGATCCTGTATAATCCTGCAAGGTAAGCCTTGCATAGCCCATGTTGTTTTTCTGAGAAACACCATGTTGTGCAGAAGCTAAAATGCCGCCCATCTTTAGAGGCGAGCCTTTGATTTCATTGGCTTGTTCTAGTGAGCAGTTAGTATAATTCTCCAATTCCATCCTGAATTCATCCAACGGGTGTCCACTGATAAAAATACCCGTTACCTCTTTTTCCTTTGCTAGCTTTATATTCTTATTCCACGGCTCTACCTCTGGCGGTTGTGGCTCAGAAAGTAATTGATCATCCATATTGCCGAAGAGAGATACTTGTGAGGATTCTTTTTGAGCTTGATACGCAGAACCAAACTTAATCGCATGTTCTATAAAGGTATCATGTTTGTCTGAAGGATGAAAATACTGAGAACGGGTAATACCAAATGAATCTAAAGCACCACCAAAGGCCATACTTTCTATAGACTTTTTGTTAATAGATCTAAGAGGTACTCTTTTCACTAAATCCATTAGAGATGAGAAGGTCCCTTCATTTTCTCTTTCCTTTATTAATTCTTCTGCTGGACCGATTCCTAATCCTTTCAAAGCTGATAACCCGAAACGTATATCACCTTTGTCATTTACTGTGAAATTTATTCCACTCAAATTGACATCAGGGCCAAAAACCTTGAGTTTCATTCTCTTTGCTTCACGCAGAAAGAAATTCAATTTTGAGGTATCTGATTTATTATGATTCAGAACGGCCGTCATGAATTCAGCCGGGTAGTTGGTTTTCATGTAAGCCGTCTGAAATGCAATAAAGGCATAACAAGTGGAATGCGACTTATTGAATGCATAAGAAGCGAAGGCTTCCCAGTCATTCCATATTTTGGAAGTTATCTTTTCTGGATGACCATTCTCTTCACAACCCTTTTGAAATTTTGGGTACATCTCATCTATCAGCTTCTTCTTTTTCTTACCCATGGCCTTTCTAAGCATATCTGCTTCACCCTTAGAAAAACCTGCAAGTTTCTGTGAAAGTAACATCACCTGCTCTTGGTACACGGTGATACCATATGTCTCTTCCAGATATTCTTCCATCTCCGGCAAGTCATAAGTGATATTTTGTTTACCGTGCTTTCTCTTGATAAAGTCATCTATATAGTCCATTGGCCCAGGACGATATAGTGCATTCATCGCAATTAGATCTTCAAATTTATTAGGCTTTAGATTTTTGAGGTGCTTCTGCATCCCCGGGGACTCATATTGGAATATCCCAATAGTAGATCCTTGATGAAATAACTTGTAAGTCTCCTCATCTTCTAATGGTATGTCATCCAGGTCTATAGAGACATTCTTTGTCTCTTTGACAAATTTTACTGAATCTCTAAGAATAGTTAGTGTCTTCAGCCCGAGGAAATCCATCTTCAGCAATCCCGCATCTTCAGCTACACTATTATCAAACTGGCTAACTAATAAATCAGAATCCTTGGCGGTCTTTACTGGGACATGATTAGTGATGTCATCTGGCGTAATAATCACCCCACAGGCATGTATACCCGTATTCCTTATAGATCCCTCTAATCTTTTTGCTGAGCGAATCATTTCACCTATCTGATCTTTCTTCTCAGCAATCTTTCTGAACTGATAAGCACGGTTGAGATCTTCTTTGTTTAGATTGCCCTTTAGCTTTGCACTTACATCACCCTTGGCCATGACATCTTTGAGGCTGGCACCGAGATGTAGTGGAAAAGATTTAGTTACTCTTTCTACCTCTCCCAATGGAATATTCATCACCCTTCCTACATCTTTTATAGAAGACTTGGCAGCCATAGTCCCATAGGTGATTATCTGAGCGACTTGATTCTGACCATATTTATTGATCACATAATCTATAACCTTAGATCGGCCTTCATCATCAAAATCTATATCTATATCGGGCATGGATACCCGTTCTGGGTTAAGAAATCGCTCAAATAGGAGGTCGTACTTTATGGGGTCTATATTGGTTATCCCTAGACAATATGCAACGGCTGACCCGGCCGCAGATCCTCTGCCTGGGCCAACCTCTACTCCCATTTTTCTTGCAGCACTTGTAAGGTCTTGGACAATAAGGAAATAACCAGGATAACCGGAGTTATTGATCACTTGCAATTCGAAGTTGAGTCTTTCCTCTATCGGTGGTGTTATAGTTCCATAACGTGATTGAGCACCTGCAAAGGTTAGATGCCTAAGAAATGTTTTCTGGTCAGCAAAACCTTCTGGGAGCGGGTAGTTAGGGAGAAGTACATTTCTAGCTAAATCTAGTTCTTCGATTTTACTTACAATGTCCATTGTGTTATCAATCGCAGAGGGCACATCCTTAAAGAGATGATTCATCTCTTTCTGACTTTTGAAGTAAAAGTCAGAGCTAGGAAATTTAAATCGATTGGTATCTTCTAGATTGGAACCAGTATTTACACAGAGAAGAATATCATGCATCGGCGCATCCTCCTCTTCCAGATAATGCGCATCGTTGGTTGCAATTAATTTGACATTATGCTTTTGGGCAAATCCAATTAATATTTGATTGATATCTTCTTGAGAATATTTGGAATATGTCTTTTGACCATTGTCATTATAGATGTCAATTTTCTCCAACCCCCTATGTCGTTGGAGCTCTATATAGTAGTCTTCACCAAATATGTCTAGCCACCACTTAAGCGCTTGCTCCGCTTCTTCTAATTTGTCTTTTGCAATCAAAGCAGGAATCTCAGCTCCAAGGCAGCAGCTGCTAGCTATGACGCCTTCATTATATTTGAGGATGAGCTCTTTATCTATTCTAGGATACCCTTGATATACACCTTCTGTAAAACCATAGGAGCATAGCTTCATCAGGTTTTTATAACCGATTTCATTTTTTGCCAACAAGAGTTGGTGATATCTACGGTCTCTTTCTCCTTTACTTCTACTGAAAGATCTAATGTGTCTGTCCTTCACTAGATAAAATTCACAACCTAATATACCTTTGATGCCATGTTTCTTTGCTTCTGCAGCAAATTTGAAGGCGCCAAACATATTGCCATGATCTGTTAAGGCGACAGCTTTTTGGCCATCAGCGACAGCTTTTGCCATCATTTTACTGATGTCATTGGCCCCGTCTAATAGAGAATACTGGGTGTGACAATGTAGATGAGCAAATTCAGGCATAAAACTTTTATTTAAAGCAGAATGCTAAGATATCAAGAATAGTATTCTTTAAAGGAGGAAGATATTAACATCACCCTCGGGCTAAGATTTAATAAACAATTGGACTGGACCATTATTATTAGCGACGATAACGCCATACCCTCTTTGTCTATTAATAATATCAATTTGCTTGGTGTTATAATTAAGATTAAGACCTGAAGTCTTCTGGTCTAAAAGTGGGAAAAATTGACCTGTTCCGTTTCCAAATAGTATTAAACCATTATTGCCATCGTAACTAGGAGTCTCAGGTTCGGTATTCACAATTTTTCCAGCAATGACGACATCCTGATGGTTATCGTTATTGATGTCCACCACTACAGCATCCAGGATTGGCCCGTACTGTGCTTCTAACGGTAAATCTATGACTTGGAAATCATTGCCATTACTCATCATCAGTACAGAGCTAAAATAATTAGCTTCTAATGAGGGAGCTGAATTTACCTTATTTGCACCGAGTATCTCAGAAATATTGGAAGACGCAAATGAAGAATAGGTGTCAAATTTTTTATTTAGAAATGGCATTTGTTCTGAAGAGCATTCTTTACCTCTAACTGGAACAGTCTCCCCTTTATAATGCTTAGTGAGTACAATATCCTGACTACCATTATCATCGAAGTCGTTATACAGTAAACCTAGTGGATGTTCATGATTAGCATGAAACTTATTATTTAGTCCTAGATTACCTAGAATAAAATCCAATTTACCATCATTGTTGAAATCACCTTTTGTGATAGAATACCACCAGCCTCTTTTATTATCCAAGGCAGCAATATTTTTCTGGTTGAATTCTCCAGACTTATCATTTATAAAAATCATCGGCGTACTCCACTCGCCAGTTATAAAGAGGTCGGGATAGCCATCTCCATTGATATCACACACTTCTGCGTCTGTAACCATATTTGGCAATTGATTGAGGAATGAAGATTCTCTTCTTGTATACTTGTTTCCATTATTTTCAAGGAGGTAAGACGTAGATTTTGATGGGTATTTGCCTGGCTTATTTCTACCACCAATAAATAAATCCATGTCACCATCTTTATCAAAATCAAAAGGGACAATAGCACTGGTGCTCGTTTTCATAGGTGGGAGTGCTTTCACATCACGAGAGAACTGACCATTTCCATTGTTGGTATACAATCTATCTATGAGTGCTACTGAGTTAGTAACATCTCCGCCACCTCCAGAAGCAACGTATAAGTCTACTTGTCCATCATTGTTGTAATCGAAAAATTGAGCACCCAAATCTTCAAAGTTTGCATCTCCAGCAAAAGTTGATTCAGATACCGATTGGAATTTATTGCCACTCATCACCATCAATTTTCCAGAAGACCCATTAGCTCCGCCTATGTAAAAATCCTCAGAACCATCATTGTTAATGTCTGCTACACTCATCGCTGGACCCATGGTAGAAAACTTCTGTGGAAGGAGTACTTCTTTTTCAAAGTCGTCAAAGGCATTCTCTTTGTGAATAATGTTTTGTCGCTCCATCAAAAGGGTGGCGTCTAGAAAATGAGAATTGGTTTTAGTTTTAGAAGGCACTCGGCCATTGGCATCGCTGTGATTGATAGTCACAATTTGATTAATGGGTGGATTAGAAATAATTGACCTTCTTCCATCCTTCCATTCTACGATAAGTGAATCCACAGCATTATTATGTAAACCAAAATGGGCGATAGGTTCTACAGATGAAAGATAGCCTCTAGTAAAATAATAGTCACCTCTAATTACATTGTTCCCAGCGTGCACAAGAATTTTAGCATTGGCGTTCAATGCAGGATTTTTGCTATTTAATTTTACTCTGAGATAATTACCTGTAGAAGAATTATTTTGGATAAGCGTCGCTGGACTACTAAGATTATTTACAATTAGATCAAGGTCTCCATCATTATCAAAATCTGCATACGCTGCACCATTAGAGAAGCTGGGATTGTTGCCTGACATAGAAGACGTAATGTTTCGCATCATTCCCTTTGTGTCATTTTGGAATATGGCATTTCTTATCGGCTGCGAATCATACAGTTCTAAATTGTCGTAATTTATCTGACTTGTATATTTCGACCCCATAGACTCTCTCATCTCCTTTATTTGGCGTCTTACATCTTGATTTTTTGTATCTCTATAATAACCATTGGTGACGTAGATGTCTTTATGTCCATCATTATTCATGTCGTACATCAAGGGCGCCCAACTCCATTCAGTAAGACCGACATCTAGCAGATTTGCAATCTCTCCAAACTGACCATTTCCTAGACCAACCTGAAAAGTATTAAACATGTATTGTCTAGGATACTTATAAATATCAGAGAGTACTGTGAATCGACGTACATCCATAGACTCCATCAAGGTTTTATTTCTATAGTGGTCTTTAGGCGTCATGTCCACAACCATCAAGTCTAGTTGGCCATCATTATTATAGTCTGCAGCATCACAGCCCATAGAATAATAAGAGGTATGACCTAAGGTGGTATTTTGCTGAGAGAAGGTGCCGTTTCCATTATTGATGAAGTAATAATCGGGTACCCAATAGTCATTGGCTACATAGACGTCTAAATGACCATCGTCATTAAAATCTGCAACACATAAACCTAATCCGTAAGCTAGTTCTGCAACGCCTGCTTGATTGGATACATCTGTAAACTTTCCGTTGTTGTTTTGGTAGAGTTGTATTTTACTTTTTCTTACTTCAGTGGATTTATCATTTTTCAATAAAGCAAGCCGATCACCTTTTCTGATATCATTATATCCTTGGGATTTAATAACCTCGTTTATGTTGAAAGCGTTCCCATGATTATTGAGCCACATATCTAAGTCGCCGTCATTATCATAATCAAAAAACGAAGCCTGTACTGAGTGGTGAGTACTTGCAAGCCCATACTCAGCAGCTCTGTCCGTAAATGTGAAATCGCCATTATTGACTAGTAGCTGATTGGCTAATTTGGTTTCTGATTTGTCAGGTCCAGAATTAGATACATATAAGTCTAAGTAGCCATCATTATTTATATCTACCGTAGTCACCCCAAATGACCACTTGTCTGTAGACGGTAATGCGGATGCGCTTAGATCTTTAAAGTTGAGCTTTCCAGTATTCTTATAAATGGCGTTAGGACTATCATTGCCACATAGGAATATATCGGTAAGTCCATCATTATCAAAATCTGCAACAGCGACACCACCACCATTATACATGTAGTCATAATGTGTCACATTCCGTCTTGGGCTTTCTGAAATGTTGTTTTGAAACTGTAAGCCAGAAGAGGCTGGTGGTACCAACTTGTAACTTATCTCATAGGACTTGGCTGCTGATGTAGCACTTACATGTTTATTAGTACCTTCTTTGTCAGCATTGCAAGCTATAAGAAGTATTGCTATAAGTAGGAGGTATATTTTGTTCATGGCTTTGTTCTCAGAGGTACGAATATATGCACTGTATAAGAATAATTATAACCATACAATATTTAAGTATTGGACAAATTACGCAGAGTTCTGAAAGCACAGATTTTTAATAAATCGAAGAGACCGGTAAGGTGATGACGTCCAGGTCTATCATGGCATTAATGAGACTTAGGTAATCGTATTCTCTCAGACTGTCTGAATGAATTTCATTTTCTATCAGTTTGTTCTGTTCTATGAGTGCATTTCTTTTAGTCCCAGCTAGTAATGGCGTATTGGGTGTATACCAGATGCCAGATTTCATGAGTGCAATATTGCAATTGTAGCTGTCTGTTATGAAGCCGTTCTTGACTATAATGATGTCATCATAGTGTTGTCTTCTTTTATAGAGATTAGTTAGATTTTCTCTGTCTGATAATTTTAAGTTGTAGCTGACTTTATCAGAGCGGACTAGTTTCAGACTTTTGGTAGTGGGAAGCTTGTAGGGAATGAAAGCATACTTGAAGAAATCTGCATTGTAGACAAGTCTTAGCTTAAAAAGGATTGGAGGGAGTAATTTGATCTCATCAGTGATTGATTTAAAGTCAATATGTGCTATTTTCCCAAATAGCTTTTTGCTAGAGTCGGCTATTCTTACTTTGTGATATTCTAGATTGAATATCTGGTTATTATTAATCTTGATAGATTCGAATAATGGGTAATCGGACACGGGCATAGATAAAGACTAAGCAATAAGGGAAAATGATATTTTAGAAGCGGACTAACGGTAAGTGTATCTTCTATATTAGATACCCCATTAATAATTGTTCTCGAAGAGGATGTTATCACGTGATAGGCAAAGAGCGCTGTGTTTGTGTGCCCGAGAATTCTTTGCTTTTTATTTATCCTTGATAATCTTTTCCTCTATTTCTATTTCGATTGTTTGGGGCTTATTATTCATTACTTCTTCCCAGGTGCCAAATGGATACAACTCTATTCTTTCTTTCAGAGTGACAGTCTTCGACATGTTTTCTCCATTCCTTTGGAAGGCGACGTTGATTTTATCTCCTGGCTTATAGGTCCCTACTGCGCCCACCAACTCTTCTATGGTTTTAAGCGCTGTATCATCTATCTGATATATCACATCCCCTTTGAGTAGGCCAGCTTCAGCAGCAGCGGAGTTTTCTACTACATTGGCGACCATCACGCCTGCTGGGTGGTCTTCAATATTGACACCGAGCTGAGCCTTTTTTGCTTTTTGAGGAGGCTTGCTCGTGATGACTTTTACATGTTTTTCTCCATCAGTACTCACAATTTCAGTGAGGTCTATACCATGCTTCTCTAATTCCATTTTAACCTCATCAGGTATTTCTTCACCGTCAAACTCAAATTCCATTTCTTGGCCACCCACGTCACCATTCTTTTTGACTTTAATTTTCTTTCGAATTTGCTTCTGCTCAGTAGAGATATTGATATCATGTTCATCCATGAGTTCTTTCATCTCCTCTGGCATCTCTCCTTCGCCATCCCATATCATCTCGACCTCTTCACCATTGTCGTCTTTGACTTTGATTTTATATTGTTCCTTTTTAATCATCTTAGCGGACTTACCGTCTATAATGAGGTCTTCGCCGTCTTTCGTAGTCCACTTTTGGATAGTCTCTCCATTTTTCTCTAACTCTTTCAGATAGGCTTTTGCTTCTTCTCCTTCCTTAACGATCTTCTTTTCTACGACATTTCCATCATTGTCTACCTCCTTTTCTATGATGATAATCTTATGTTCTTCCACCTTCTTTTGGGCAGATAATTCAGATAAACTTGCGGCGCATATAAAGGCTAGAACGGCTATTATTGCTAACTGTTTGATCATGTCAGAGTGTTATTAGTAACGCTTTCAAATTTACTGCCTGAGGCCATCATAAGGTCTTAATATATTCTTAAATATTCCGATTCAATTAGTCAATATTCTATGCATTATCACGTTATTGCATTATGTTATTTAGAGTAATAATCTTCTTAAGCCTTCTTTCACTCATCGCGGCTTGTAAAGAGCCTAACTGGGTCACTCTAAAAGATGAGAATGCCCAAATCAGTGAGAAGTATAAAGTGAATGACCAGAAGCAGAAAGATGGTCTTTATCAACGGTTTTCTGATGGGGTCTTGCAAGAAAAAGCCCACTATAAGGCGGATGTGTTGTCAGGAAGAAGGACGTTGTACTTCCCCGATGGGAAACCAGAGATAGAGGAGTATTACGAAGATGGCCTTATAATCGGCACTTATAAGGCATATTATGAGGACGGGACTACTTTACAAGAAGCGCATTACATTTCTGGGATGATGCAAGGTCCACTAAAGACCTACTATAAAAATGGGCAACTCAAAGAACTCGTCACTATGGTAGATAATGAAGAGAATGGTCCTTTCAAGGAATATCACGAGAATGGCCAATTGAAGTGGGAGGGTCGGTTTTTGAATGGAGACAATGAATTTGGTTTATTGAAGCACTATAATGATTCGGGTGAATTGATAAAGAAGATGGAATGTGATAGTCTAGGCGTATGTGCCACCATATGGACATTGGAAGACGGAGATGTCAAAAGCGATAAATAATGAAGAAATATAAGATACTACCGTTTTTGATTTTTGCCTTTGTGGTCGTTTTCGGCTTGGATGTAAAGGCACAGCTTGGAGGTCTAGGCGGAAGAGATGCTTTTGATGCGATCGCCTTACCCACCAGTGCCAGAGTAACGGCCTTGGGTGGGACATTGATTACAGTGAAGGACAATGATGTAACCTTGGCTCAGCTTAACCCAGCACTTGCGGATAGTATTATGCATCAGCAACTAGCATTCAATCACAATTTTCATTTTTCAGGTATATCTAACGGTAATGTGGCTTATGGGCATTACGTCAAAAAGTGGCGTATTCTAACCCATGCTGCTATACAGTATATTAATTATGGTGCCTTTGATGCAACAGATGCATTCGGCAATGTGAATGGGGAGTTCAATGCCAGTGAAGTGGCGCTTGTGGTCGGCTCTTCATATCAGCTAAATGAACGTATAAGTGGTGGCATAAATGTGAAATTCTTATTTGGCAATTATGAAAGTTTTGGTTCTAGTGGCATTGGTGTGGATCTGGGATTGCATTACCAGAAACCCAATAATAGAACGACCTGGGGATTGGTGCTTAGGAACATAGGTACTGAACTCCAATCACTCGGAAGTACACGACGAAGTCTTCCTTTTGATTTGCAGCTGGGTTTTTCTCAGAAGTTACAGCATTTACCATTTAGGTTTTCGATTATTGGACGCCATCTTCACCAGCCCTATATCCGGTATGATGATCCTGAATTTGATATAACTGTAGACATTTTTGGAGAACAAACATTTAGAAGCTCCTTCAGTAAGAACATAGATAATTTCTTTAGGCACCTTGTATTTTCAGGTGAGTTTCTACTTGGAAAGAGAGAGAACTTTAGACTACGATTTGCCTATGATCATCTGAGAAGACAGGAATTGAGATCCTCGATATTTAGGAGTTTGGGCGGTTTTTCATTCGGATTTGGTATCAGCATCAAAAAAATCAAAATCGACTACGGGGTAGGTCATTATCACCTCGCTGGCGCGGTCAATCACATAGGATTACGCTATAATATCGGTAATATCTTCAACAAGTTCTAAAAAACGAAGACTTTCGTAGATAAACACCTGCGTCTAATCTGTTATTTGTTAACTTAGCGTGAGTAATCGTTGGGGTATATTATAATGATATATCCTTTCTAAATTATACAGTAATCACCTAAAGAATATAGCAGCATATGCTAATTGATTCAATAAAGAAGTCAAAGACAATTGCCAGTTGGACTGTTTTTGTCGTCGCCATGATTGTATACTACTTCTCGGTAGAACGTGTAGGGAGTTTATGGGATGTAGGGGAGTTTATCTTAGGCGCCTATAAATTAGAAGTAGTTCACCCACCTGGGGCGCCATTATTTATGCTGATAGGCAGAATGTTTGCTTGGGTAGGAGATTTGGTTTCTTCTAATCCAGCTACGATAGCATTTATGGTTAATATGCTTTCGGCAATTTGTACGGCTTTTGGTGCCTTCCTGATAGCCAGGATAACCATTATGCTTGGCAAATTTGCAATGGTAGGCAGAGAAGGAGAGACAACAGCTTCACAGAATACGGCATTGACTTTTGCTGGAATCGTCGGTGGTCTTTCTACTGCATTTTGCTCTTCCATTTGGTTTTCTGCTGTAGAAGGGGAGGTATATGCCATGTCCACTTTCTTTACGATTCTTACTTTATGGTCTGCACTTAAATGGTATAGTCTTCCCGATTCACCTAAAACAGATAGGTGGTTGGTTGTGTCAGCGTATATCGCTGGTTTGTCTATAGGCGTTCACTTACTGAGTTTATTAACCTTCCCAGCTTTAGCCGCCTTGTATTATTTCAAGAAATTCAAGAACCACAATCTGCTTGGATTAATTCTGAGTTTTATAGGAGGTGCTGCCGTTATCGTATTTATTCAGAAGTTTGTCATCGTCGGTATTCCAACTTTGTGGAAAGCATTAGAAAAGCCAATGGTGAATGATATGGGTATGCCATTCCATTCAGGTCTGGTGGTTGCGCTATTAATCATAGCCTTATCCATTGCCTTCTTATTGCGACTAGCCCATCAGAAGAGATGGTACCATTTTCAGTTATTGGTAATGGCAGGGACAATGGTATCTATAGGTTTTTCTATCATCGGTGTGATTGTTATCAGAGCGAATGCAGATACACCAGTTAATATGAATGTGCCTAGTGACGCGATGCGTGTATTGCCTTATCTGAATAGGGAGCGATATGGGGAAAGAGCCTTATTGTATGGGCCACATTTCAAAGCGACGCCAGAAGACCTCACACAGGAAGATAGATATGGTAGAGTAGGAGATAAGTATGTGAAAGTCGATAAAAGATTAGATTATGTATATAACAATCGAGACAAGATGTTCTTGCCTCGAATAGGACATACAGAAGGCTCCAGACCTGAACTGCATAAGCAGTGGCATCGTCAGATTATGGGTAAGGAAGTGGGCACCAGACCAGGTTTTGGATATAATATGAAATTCATGTTTAAGTATCAGATGGGATGGATGTACTGGCGTTATTTCTTCTGGAATTTTGTAGGTAGGCAGAATGCTGAGCAAGGATTTAACCCATGGGATGTGTCAGGTGGACATTGGATTTCTGGTTTTAGCTTTTTGGATGAAGCCCGACTTCATAATATGGATGCTGCGACCGATACCATGAAAAGGCATAAGGGGACGAATAAGTATTATTTCTTACCCTTGCTACTCGGATTATTTGGATTTTTCTTTCATATCAGAAAACGGCCAAAAGAATTTACTGCCGTATTCATCTTATTCTTGATAACAGGCATCGGATTGATAATGTACAGTAACCAGCCTCCTAACGAACCGAGGGAACGGGATTATGTCCTCGTAGGCTCCTTCTTTACCTATTGTATTTGGATAGGACTGGGTGTCTTAGGGTTGTATAATTTTTTCAAGGAGAAAGCGAAACTCGGCGCTATGTCACCACTAGTAGCTGGCGGCTTAGGTTTACTTATCCCCGCTATTATGGCATTCCAAAATTTCGATGATCACAGTAGATTAGGGCATTATGGCTCTAGAGATTATGCTTCTAATTTCCTCAACTCTGTAGACGAGAATGCGATTATATTTACTTATGGAGACAACGACACCTATCCATTATGGTATGCACAGGAAGTAGAAAATATTCGACGGGATGTGAGGGTAGTTAATTTGAGTTTAATTGCAGTAGATTGGTATATAGAAAAACTTAGACGTAAGGTAAATGATTCGCCACCAATTAAATTGTCTGTCTCTACAGATGCTTATAGAGGAAATAAGAGGAATCAAGTATTCTTCCATAATCCAGAAAGCAGAACCAATGATCCTGAAAAGATGGATTTGTCCACCCCTAGGGATGCAAGACAGGAATTAGCTTTTATAGGATCTCAGCAGCAAGAAACCACAATACTTAGAAGCCGTAATCTCTATATTCCTATAGATAGAAATACAATGATAGGTAATGGTCTGATGAGTATGAGTGATACGACGATGACGAATAGGATAGATATCAGGCTACCTCAAAGCGCCAGATACATCCTGAAAGACCAGCTGGCTGTATTAGATTTGGTGGCTTCAAATATACATGACCGTGCCATTTACTTTGCCGTTACATGTAAAAATGAAAAACTCTTAGGCATGAATGATTATATGCAAATGGAAGGGTTAGGACTGAGAGTCATTCCGGTCAAGTCTAGAAGCGTTAGAGAATTGTCTATCTATGGCAGTGGGAGAGTAGCAGAGGATAAAGTATATGAGAATATAATGAATAAATGGAAATGGGGAAATTTTGATACCCATGAGACCTTTATAGATGAGAGTTATGCTGCAGAGCTACAAGCGATGAAAATTGTGATGATGCGTACCTGTCAGGAATTAGTGCTGAAGAATAAGACGACTAAGGCAGCAGAGATGTCCAAGAAGTTCTTTGATGCATTTCCTCATTATAACTTTCCATATGATGATAGTGTAATGCCTTTTATAGAGGTACTCAATGAGTCAGGAAATCAAACAGAAGCTCGAAAACATATGGAAATTCTAGCAGAGGAATTATACCAAAGAATGGTCTTCTATGATTCTTTGGATGCATCTGACAAGGAGAGTTTCAGGCAGATGTATGGCTTTGCGCTTCGAGGTGTCCAGGATGTAATAGGCAGAGTAGGAGAACTTGGTGATGCGGACTTTGCAAAACGGACACGTGATATGCTAGCGCCTTATAATGCAAATGCTATGAAGAAATAATAAAGCAAAAACCAACGGCTATGAAAATTGCAATAGGTTCTGATCATGCAGGGTATGAATACAAGTCTTATATAAAAGATAAGCTCATCGCCTTAGGTCACAAACCAATAGATCATGGGACTGATGCACCGGATTCGGTAGATTACCCTGATTTTGCTCATCCAGTAGCTGAGCAAGTTTCATCAGATAGAGCGGTGAAGTTCGGCATCCTGATATGTGGAAGCGCTAATGGAGTAGCCATGACAGCCAATAAACATCCGAAAGTACGAGCGGCTATATGTTGGTCTTCAGACTTAGCCGTACTAGCCAGACAACATAACAATGCTAATATACTGTGTATTCCAGCCCGCTTTGTCACTAAGCGTATGGCAGGGAATATGCTTAAGAAATTTTTAGCGACGGCTTTTGAAGGGGGCAGGCATAAGCGACGTGTAGGAAAGATAAGTTGTTAGCAAACTATATCCTTGCAGCTTAATTATATAGCACTATTTGGCATATCACTCTTGCCAGTCCTTTTGGCATGTCTATGGTAGCACCCAAGTGGATTTATTTCTAAGGCAACAAACAAGCCGGCAATTAGAACATAATTAACTGCCAAAAGATTATTGGCGTTGTGGCCTCTGAGTTATATTCTAGTATTTGGTTATACTAATCTCGTTATACATCAGCTTGGCTTCTACGAATTATTTTTTTACTGATATTATGCGAGGGGCTGAAACGGCGAAGCAGGTGGCAGAAGATTTCCTTTCGAAATATGGTGATAAGCATACCTTCCCTATTCGTGTCATTGGTATACTTTGTCTGACCAGTGGCAAGTCCAAACGATTCTTTCTGTATCACGCTAGTTATTGGTTTGTGATGACGGTAATTGTATGTGGATTAATTAGTGAACTTGTCTGAGTCGGAGAGACTTATGAATATTAGGGATTAAGCGCTAACTAGAAGTTGTCCGACTGTGTGCGATATCCTTCATGCTTTTAGTTTAATCCAATATAATTGTTGCTTGAGGAGTCTTAGAATTAGGAAGGTAATTACAACCAAACTAGCATAGAATTCTATACCCAATAGAGGCGCTATAATTAAATAGAATATAATCACTTCCACTAATGAGATGGGTTCATATACTAATCCTTTAGCTTTACACCACTTTTTATAGTTAGAGTTAGGTTCTGATTCTTGTGCCTTAATTTTTGCTTTGTGCATATTTATTTGATGTCGGCTTTCAGACCCTATAAATACCAAACCTAGCAAAATGGAATTCAGTATTAATAATTTATTGTCATTAGATTCAACGAAATAATTATAGGCTATTGCAGTAGAGACAAGCACTAAGATTATTCTATCAATAAATATATCCATCCAAGCACCATACGGTTTCCCCGTTTTTGTAAGTCTAGCCACCTTGCCATCGATGGCATCAAACAGATAAGAAATAAGATATAGAACGACAGCTATTAGCTCGTGGCCAATGAAAAAGTAGTAAGCACTTCCCAGTCCCAGAATAAGAGAAATAATACTAATGATATTAGGTGTAATCTTAGTATAGTTTACAATGACATAGACCATAGGCATAGTAAAGTATTTGAATACCCATACATTAAGCCAAGATTCTTGATTATGAAAACTTTGTTTTATAGAAGCAAAAGAATGTTTCATTCTATGTTTTGTAATTCGACTTAAGGTATGTTTTTAATTGTGCAAAATTGGCATAAGCGATAATAGTGGCCAAAGATAAAAGTATTGATATAACCATAGACGTTATATTATCATCCAAGAATTTTGCAATAATAAAGTAGACAAGAAGCAGACTGGAAATAATGAAAAGATAGTTTTTCCCAGACGTTACGAACGGGACAACTTCATAGGACTTAAACATATAAATCGCATTGAGCACAAGGTGGGCTATTAAGCTAGCGATAAAGGCTCCTTCGATTCCAAGGCGAGGAATTAAAATTATATTAAGCAAGATACTAACCACAACTGACGCGATGACGGCAACCGCTCTTACACTTTGCTTGTCCAAGCTGGTTAAGATTATACCTGGCACTATCCCTATGTACCTCAGAAAGATAATTGAAATAATATAAAGCATGAATGAATTCAAAACTAAGTAAGCATCGGAAAATAACAATTGAATTATCGTGCTCTTAAAAAAGTAGACAGATAATATTGCTAGCGAAGCAAATAGAATTAGAAATTCAAAAAGCTTAATCATCTTGACTTTAACTGCTTCTACATTTTTTTTGGATGATGATACTTCAGGGATAAAGGCATCACTTACAATTATCGAAATGAGCATCGCCGCCATAATTATTCTCATCGCCGCTTGATAGGTGCCTACATCTTCCATGGTAGCTAGGAAGGACAATACAAAGGTGTCTATATAGATTATAAATGAACTCAGAATAAAGTGGATAGCAAAGGGGGTTGCTTTTTTGGCTAGCTGAACTGCTTCCGAAAGGGTAGAGTTAATCGTTAAGCGGAATTGATTATTGTAACTAATCATGGCGTAAATAAAATAGACTATTCTAGCCAATGCGATAATCCACGCAAAGTAAATGGCATCAGCCTTCCCATAAAAATGGTTAAGTGCAATACCTCCAATAATAAAGGCGACCTGAATAAAGTTACCCGTAGCTTCTTTCTTAAAATTGTCAAGAATCTTAAAGCTATTCAAGTAGAAATTACCAAAGGAAATGGGGATAGCAGACAATCCAAGAATGAGGATAGCTGTTTTAGTATAGGCGCTATAGCTACTGAATTTCAGAAAAATGAGGAAAACGATAAAGACAAGTATAACGATGGTGCCCTTGACCAAAACCATAGAGGAAAGTGTCTTCCTGACTTCAGTTACCTTACTACCCGCAAGGGTCAAACTTTTCAGATTTAGACCGTAATCAAAGATGGAGATAAATAGTGCAGAGAAAACAAAGGCTAAACTAAAACTTCCAAAATCTTGAATAGATAACTGAGAAGCTACATAAAAAACGACGAGAATATTGATGCCAATTTTGCATAGTAGAGAAATGCTTAAGTGTGTATATTTTGAATTCAATGAAATTAATTGATACTTAAGCTACGCTTCTCTAAGCTTTTTTAGTGTTTCATTAATGAGGGTGGATGAAACGCCTTTAGTGTATGGAAAATAAATAATCTTGACGCCGACCTCCTTGAATACCTTATCAAATTCTTCCCATTTAGGATTTTTAAACCAATCATCGCCGACAAACATGATATCAAATTTCAGCCGTTCCCACATTTTGAATTTATCCATATCTTCCTGAGGTACTACGGCATCCACATACTTGATGCTTCTGACAATCTCCATCCTTTCTTGATGATTAATGACTGCTTTTTTGTTCTTATAGGAGACGAGTTCATCAGAAGTAACACCTACAATCAATTTGTCACATAAACTTTTTGCGTTTTTTAGAAGGTTCAAATGTCCTATATGAAAGAGGTCGTATACACCAGAGGTATAGCCCACAATCATTTTTTCATCTCCTCTTTTGTACATAAGTTTAGTTTGCGTCGTTTGTTACCATCTCCACTCTTTATGAAAATAGGCATTCTTAAAGAGTTCAATATTAATAAACATCCATAAGATTTGTCCAGCTCGAGCCTCTTTTTTACTTCTATTAACCAAGTAATCTACTACGCCAGCTTTTAACCAAGATGCATTCGGTAGGATTTTATTAGCGAGCTGTTCTAGCTGGGAGAACCATTCTGATAATGGTACTGGGAAGCCCACCTTTTTACGTTCTATGATTTCCTTAGGAATATACTTGTAAGCTAATTTTCTGAGCAGGTATTTAGGCGTATCCAGCACTTCACTATATTCACTTGATTGCATGGCTTTAGCATCTTCTCTCGCTTTTGCATCTCGCCATTTTAACTTTAAATCATAAGGCACTTCTTTATAACAGAATTCAATCAAATTATGATCTAAGAAAGGCACTCTAGCCTCCACAGCCGTTTGCATTGTGGTCATGTCCACCCGCTGCAATAACCCGACGACATGATATTTGTGAAAGAACCTAAATACATTTTCTTGATTAGGTCTACTAGAAAATTCTACTTGTAGGATTTTATCAAAATCTTCTCTATACGTTTTAGGCGTAGAGAGGAATTCATCTCTCATTTTTCTAGAGACATACTCATATTTAGAAATGAAGTAATCATAGTAAGACTCTACTTTATTTCCATTCTGATAATCAAATGGTGATCTGAATATACGGCCATAACCTCCCAGGAGTTCGTCAGCTCCTTCACCGGAGAGCACGACGGTAATCTTTTCTTTTAATTTACTTGACATGACAGCAAGAGGAATCTCATTAGGCACTCCCAAGGGCGCATCTTTATATTCAATTAAGTTGCGCCAATTATTTTGATAGTCTTCCTTTGCCATTAATATTTCATGATGGCTGGTTTTATATTGATGAGCAATTATCTTAGAATATTCAAATTCATTGAGTTCTTCGAATCCAATTGTATACGAATTAATTGTTTCCTTCTTAACTCTAGATGTTATGGCAGTAATCAAACTAGAATCCACACCACCACTTAGATAAGTACCTAAAGGGACATCAGATATCAATCTATATTTGATTGCTTTGTGTAATTGTATGTCGAAGTCTTGAAGAATAGCTGCTTCATCGTAGTCCTCTGTAGAATTAAATTCCTTAGGCAAATCCCAATAGCAATTGTGCTTAACTTTTAGGTTTTTGCCAATTTCCAGAATATATCCAGGCTTGATTTGATGTACTTCTTTAAAAAATGTAAAGGGTGCTCTTATATATCTATTGGCCAGGTATTCATCTACGGCCAGCTCATTGAATTGGGCCTCTACTAATCCACTGGATAGAATCCCTTTTATTTCTGAGGAGAATACAATGCCATCTGGACTCAGAGAATAATACAAGGGCTTAATCCCCATTCTGTCTCGTGCCAGAATGAGCTTTTCATTTTTTAGATCCAGTAAGCAAATAGCAAACATGCCATTGGCCCTGTCTAAGAACCAGTCTATTCCTTTTTCTTGAACGGCGGCTAGTATGACTTCGGTATCAGATGTTGTTATAAAATTATAGCTAAGCGCTTTTCTTATCTCTTGATAATTATAGATTTCACCATTGAACACCAGCGCCCAATCTTTAGATGCAGATAGCATGGGCTGGTTAGCGATGTCCCTAACGTCTATGATACTCAGGCGCACATGTCCTAGTCCTATCTTGTCATTATGAAGATGTAGATCACTTGCATCAGGGCCTCGATGAGAGATGGCCTCATTCATTTTTAGAATCCGCTCTCTAAGCTTAGGTTTACCTGTCAAAGAGAAAATTCCATTAATTCCGCACATACTTAACTTGCCTTTTAGTAAAACTGGTACACATATGATAAACCTTTAATATATTATTTTCTTATCACATTCCAGCTAGTACACTACAGAAACCTCTTTATAGTGAATATTGCTTAACTTAATGGGTAAATAGAGTTCATTAGTGAATAGGCAAGAGTAGAAAATGAAAGGCGCTTTAAATCCACAAGTTAAGATATGTTGCATTAGCACTATAGAAGAAGCTAGACTAGCCATTCAATATGGTGCAAACGCTATCGGGTTGGTTAGTAATATGCCAAGTGGTCCAGGTATCATAGATGATGAAAAAATCAAATCAATACACAAATCAATACCTTCTTCTGTCTCAACTTTTTTATTAACCAGTGAAACAAAAGCGACTAGTATAATAGAACAGTCCAAGCGCTTTAATACGGATACTATACAATTAGTAAATGAACTCAAGAATGACCAATTAGAGTACTTAAAAAGTCAACTAGATAATGTCAATTTAATTCAAGTGATCCATGTGCAGAACGAAAATTCTATTAAGGAGGCTATTGATAAATCAAGAATAGTGGATGCAATCCTATTAGATAGCGGAAAACCAAATGCCAAAATCAAAACCTTAGGGGGTACTGGCGATACACATGACTGGAATATTAGCAAGACCATAAGAGAAGAAATCAATAAACCAATGTGGTTAGCAGGTGGATTAAATAGCGAAAATGTAGAGAAGGCTATTCATTTAGTTCAGCCCTTTGGAGTTGATCTCTGCAGTGGAGTACGGACT
>CAZIMH010000020.1:0-23702 GCA_964540155.1 uncultured Saprospiraceae bacterium | reverse complement strand
GGTAATACGAGATACAAAGTAATCGGTGTGCTAGACAGCAAGGGCGCTTCTATGACCCAATCTCATGACAGAAGGGTATTCATTCCCCTACTTAATGCCAAACGATATTACGGCACGACCAATAGGAATTATAGCTTGATGGCATCTATCAAGGACCCAACTCAGATGGACAATGCAGTCGCAGAAGCGACCGGTATAATGCGAAATATTCGAGGACTTAAATCCACTCAGAAAAATGACTTTGACATCAGAAAAAGTGATGGTATACTTCAGACGTTAAAGGAACTGACTACTGAGCTGAGATTGGCCACTATCGCGATTGCACTGATTACACTTCTAGGTGCAGCCATAGGTCTTATGAATATCATGCTGGTGACAGTCACTGAGCGGACAAGAGAAATAGGTGTAAGAAAGGCGCTTGGTGCCACAAGGTCTAATATTTTATTCCAGTTTCTGATGGAAGCCGTTGTGATTACAATTATGGGTGGTCTAGTAGGGATTGTCCTTGGCGTTTTAGTAGGTGTAGGCCTCGCCAAGGTTATTGGCGGTCAGTTTGTTGTGCCTTATCTGTGGATGTCAGTGGGCATCGCCGTCTGTATCGTTGTCGGTACTTTTTCTGGCCTTTACCCAGCACTCAAAGCTTCTAGATTAGATCCTATCGAGTCCCTTCGTTACGAATAACTTAGGGTTAATTATTATTCTTCCTCTTCTACCTGGCCATCCACTACAATTCTATCTTCTCTATTTGCTAATTCCCAGGCGGTATGAAAAAATAGACGACCCACTTTTTCCATTTTATCAAAGTTGATTTTCTCTACAGTATCACTTATTCGGTGATAATCTTCATGTGTTCCATTAAAGAAAAAGATAGCAGGTATACCTTTCCGTGCGAAGTTATAGTGATCAGATCGGAAGTAGTATCTATTTGGATCTGCTTCATCATTATACTTATAATCTAAAGTAACCTGAGTGTACTTTTGATTCATCTCCTCATTGATTTTGTGCAAATCCGAGCTTAATCTGTCAGAACCGATGACATAGATATACTCAGGATTGTCTTGGTGCTTTTCATCTACTCTACCCACCATATCAATGTTGACATTGGCCACAGTATTTTCTATAGGAAACATAGGGTTTTCTGCATAATATTGGGATCCTAACAATCCTTTCTCTTCACCAGTCACCAGCAGACACAGTACACTTCTTCTTGGTCCATTGCCATCTTTTTTAGATTGCGCAAAGGCTTCAGCTATCTCTAGTACAGTACTCGTACCTGACCCATTGTCATCTGCACCATTATAGACATCTTCACCTCTCTTACCGAGATGATCATAATGTGCAGAAATCACGATGAGTTCATCCTTCTTATCAGTGCCTTCTATATAGCCTACCACATTTCTACCCTTTAAGATGTCTACATTTTTGTCCATCACATACTCTAGCGTGGACTTTAGTTTCACCTTACCAGCCTTCCCTTTTTTCTTGTTTTTCTTTCTCCACCGCTTTATTTTTCTGTCTTTCTTACCTATTAGGTCCTTGGCAATACTCGTAGAAATATAGGTGTGATTGGCAAAGACAGAATCATGCTGACCATCCCCTAGCTCAAGATTCGCTGACATGAGAAACTTTCTATTCTGAGCCAAGAATTTTTTGACGTCATTGGATATGATAAATACATGTCTGACCCCTTTTGATTTAGCCAGTTCTAATTTCTTATAAATGTTATCAGTCCATTCTGAGGTTTCGGTACTTCCTGTGATGAGAGATACACCATCATTATTCACGGGCTCTCCCTCATTGATTAATATGACCTTTCCATTAAGGTTATCGTTCTTATAGTCATTGTACTTGGCATCTTCTATACCATAGCCCAGAAAATAAATATCATTGGATTCTAAATAAGTGTCGCCATCGTTCAAGGTAGCAAACGCCAGATAATCCCATAGGTGTTTGTAAGTATTCCCATTGACTTTAATCTCATTTTTATTCCACTTGGTTTTATTGAAAGCCACATTCTGATAATAGTTGTTTTCGGCACCGACGGTTGGCAATCCCAGTGATTTAAAATGATTGGCGATATAGGTGGCTGCCAAGTCATTGCCCTTCTCTCCGGTCTCTCTACCTTCATACTCATCTGACGCTAATACATGCAGATGCTTACTCAAGTCTTCAGATGTAATGGTCTTGGCAAAGCGATATGCAGCGTCATTATCATCCATGACCATAGCCATAGAAGTATCAGGAATAGTAACACCACTGATATACTGAGCGGAACAAAAGATAGGAAGTAGAACTGTAACAAGGGATAATAGATATTTCATAATCCTAATTCTAAAGGTGACACAAAGATACTAATTACAAGATTGAAAAGTTATTAACACTAGTTCGTAAAGACCACATGAAAAGAAAACCCATCGGCTCTGCTGTAAGACACCCCTGGAGCTGGCCATTTTATGATATTGGCAAATCTCAAAAGACTCTTCACTAAAGGTCTGTTACTTTTGAGTTCACTTAGATTATAATCTAAGGCGAGGATAAACTGGCGGGTTCTGGGATTATCTACCGAGAACAGTTGTCCATCTACTTCCCACTCATTAGAGACACCACCGTAAAGATTCTTGCCGCTATAGCCAAAAGAGATGGCCAGCCACTTAGGAATATTTCTTCGGGGGAAGAAGTGATATAAACTGCTAGATATCCAGATGGTTTGCCCGTTGTAGTCTTTTAAGAATCGCTCTAGTCCACTGCTTCCAAAGAGTGATTGTGACCTCATTTCCTGAGAACTGAAAGCTTGACCTCCTGAACTACTGAATGTGGAAGGAGAATAACTAACAGGCCAGTAGGAGAATTTCATCCTGAACATCTGATGCCCTAAGTGCTTTTGCTGAAAATAAAAAAGAGAGGTGCCTAGCACATTGGAGCCCATGTCAGTCCAAGAAAAACCCCATTGTGTGGAAAATCCATCCATAATTTCTATCCCCAGCTGACCAGCTAGGCTAGAAATCGCACCAAGCTTCAAAGCTTGGTCCTGATCAAAACCAGCCCACCTGCTTACCCCATAGATGAGGTCAGACTGCAGGTATGCTGAGTATATATGTCCTACTTTATCCATCTGAACCCATTCATCCCAATCATCAAATGAATGAAAGGCACTTTGGTCAAACTGGTTATACCAAGCAAAATAGAGACCTGTACCGACAGCCGTATAACTACTTATTCCAGCCGCAAGGACAATTTTTTTTCTCTTAGAATAATTGAATGAAGAGTCAGATAGGCTATCTGCTCTAGAGGTGAAAGTGTCAGGAAAATGCTGCCCGCTTAAGAATATCAACGGGCATAATAATAATACGGATATAAGTACCGACTTCACTAGACAATATTAAATACAATAATAATGTCATGATAGAGTTACTACATAGGGAGCCAGATAATTACGTAGCCAGCAGGACGAATAGGGGTTAATAATTCAAAATCGGGACAACAATGGAAAGCGGGATATGATTTCTTTTACCGCAATTAATCACCTAATTTAGCGTCGTTTGGGGATGAGCGACAAAGATAATCCCTAATCATATGTAACCACTTGGTTTTCATTCGATTATTAAAGATTAACTCTGATATGAAATTAAAATATCTATTCATAGCACTTTTGTTTTCAGGCTTTAGCACTGTACAGGCGCAGGATTTTCACAATAGTTTCTTCCAGTTTGCACCTGCAGTAGTCAGTCCCTCCCTGACTGGTGCTTTTTATGGCAACCTTAGAGTTAATGCCATAGTCAGAGACGAAGGGCGAACAGTAACTAATGGAGATGGCTTTTTAGACTTGAGTCTTATGTTAGATTATAACATAGATTTTGGGTTTACTGAAGGAGATTGGGTGTCCATTGGAGGTGCCTTTTCTAGATCTTCTAACGCAGGTGTTGGGGCATTTAGAAGACAGTTCGCAGGTGTTTTGGGTGCATATCACTTAGCTTTTGGAAAGAGACACGACAAAGTGTTTAGCGTAGGGGTCAAATATGGTTCATATCAGCAAGGGCCTACTAATCAGGATATAACAGCCTACCAAGATCCTTTTGGCCTGGCGATAGGAGAAGTTAGTGGTGACTTAGCTCAATGGCTTTCAAGTACAGCCTTGTCACAACCAGATGCAGAATTTAAAACGACGTCAGATTATGCTATTGGTCTAAGCTTAGATGCGCCATTAGGTAAATCTGCTGATATAAGAATTGGAATTGCAGGTGATCACATATTCGAACCTAGACTATCGGTTCCAAGTCCAGATTCAACTGGAATGAATCCAAATCCAGTACCAAATCCACAAACACGGGTAGAAAACCTCAATAGAAGAATAAACGCTTACGTTTTCCTTTATACTGACATTAATAACCGACTAGGGTTCAATCCTAACATTATTTTGCAAAGGCAAGGTGTCAGTACTAATGTTGTAGCTCAAGCACTATTCAGTTATGCATTTAAGCCGGAGCAACAAATTAATTTCCTCTTTGGGTTTGGTGCCAGATTTGTCAATGACTTTGATATTCCATTGTACTTGGCTTATGACACCAAGGATTTGAGAGTAGGGTTGAGTTATGATGTCAATATAGGTCCCTTGAGACCTTCATCGAGCACAGTAGGAGCCTTTGAGTTGGCTGTTACTAAATTATTTAATTGGCACAAGAAGCCAGAGGTGGAACCTAAATTTATCTGCCCAAGACTCTAAGTCAAATTCATTATACAACAAGAAAGAGAATATCATGATGAAGCAAATACTATCACTAGGGATTTTTACCCTCATCTGTGTAGCTGTATATGGACAACCCATCAGAAACAATTCTTTTGACCAAAAGGTAGAAGCAGCAAAGGAAGCGGAATCTAATGCCAACTACTTTGGGGCGCTTGAATGGTTCGAAGAGGCTTATGATGACCTCAGAGATAAGAGAAGCAGAGATGACAGCGGTACTAAAGACGAATTCTCTATCAAGATCGCAGAGTTGAGTTATGAAATTCGTGATTATGAGAAAGCAGCAAAGACATATAAAAGGCTAATAGGTAAGGATGATGAATTGCAGTATGTGGAGATAATATTAGACTACGCAAAGACTCTTAAAGCTCTAGGTAAGTACGACTTGGCGCTGAAGGAGTTTAATCGATATATGAGTCTGTCAGAAAATGAGGATGGGGTAAAAGATGCCCGATTTGAAGTAGAAGGGATTAACCTCTTAGTAGGAATGGAACCTAACCTAGAAACCTCATTCAAGGTATTAGATAAAGAAGTTAATTCTGGATCTGGTGAGTTTAGCCCAAGAGAAAATCCCGATGACGGATTGCTTTATTATGGGTCATTCGATAGAAGCAAGCCCATAGAAGTTAGTAATGAGGAAGATGAATATCACGCTAAACTATTTGTAGCAGAAAAAAATGATGAAGGGGAGTTTGATAATGCAGAGGCGCTAGAAGATGTAATTAATAGAGAAGATTATCATAATGCCACAGTGGCATTTTCTCGGGATGGCAGAACGATGTACTTTACCAGAGTACAGACAGTAGCCACGGAAATAACTTCTTCCATTATCATGGTAAGTTATAAGAAAGATACAGGATGGAGTGCACCAGAACCAATATCTGCGCTGAATGGTGAATGGCATGCCAAGCATCCTGCAGTAGGAGAGTTGTACGGTAGGAATGTGATATTCTTTGTGTCAGACATGCCAGGTGGCTCAGGAGGTATGGATCTTTATTATGCCAACATCCAAGGAGATGGACAATTCTCTACACCAGTTAACTTAGGCGAGGATATCAATACACCAAAGGATGATTTGTCCCCTTATTATCAAGACGGTACGCTATATTATAGTACTAATGGCCGACCGACGATAGGCGGTTTTGATATATTTTATACAGTATGGGATGGAAGTAACTGGAGCAGAAGCGAGAACCTGGGCTTCGGGTATAATTCTTCTTTTGATGACCTTTACTTCAGTATCAATGCAGGCGGAAAGAGCGGCTACATAGTATCTAATAGACCGACTGAAGGCAAGAAAAGACTGAAGAGTAAAACCTGCTGTGATGATATCTTTTCTTTTCAAATCAAAGAAATTGTCATAGACCTTTTGGCGACTGTAATCGATTCAGATAATGAACCGCTTAAAGGGGCATCTATCAGATTAGACAATGTGACGGACCCAATTTCTAATCCCACAGACTCGAAATTCAATGCACTAGGCAATGAGTTTAACTTCGCCTTAGATGCTGATTACAAATACAAAGCGGTCATTACATTGGATGGATACTATCCAGATTCTATTTCTTTTAACACTGCAGGTATCATAGACAACTATACGGTCAAAAAGACAATAGCACTGAAGCCATTGCCAAAAGAACCTGAAGTCGAAATTATCACAGAGACGATTACTAGAAATGAGCCGATAAGGATGAATAACATCTACTACGATTTTGATGATACCAAGATCTTATCAGATGCGGAGAAAGATTTGTCAGAGCTGTATGGCCTTATGATAAAGTATCCGGACATGGTGATAGAATTGTCATCACATACCGATGCACAAGGACGAAGCACCTATAATGAGGATTTATCTCAGAGAAGGGCGCAATCTGCTACTAACTGGCTAATCGATCAAGGAATATCCAAAAAACGTATTAAGCCAGTAGGATATGGAGAGTCTGTGATACTCAATCGTTGCAAGAATGGTGTAAAATGTTCTGATGATGAACATAGAGAAAATAGGCGGACGGAATTTAGAATTATCGCAGGCCCACAAACAATCGAGATTACAAGAGAAGTAACAAAAGAGGTGATTAAGCAGAATTAACACCTGTTACAAAAGCAATTCCTATATTTTGAATATGATGAGTGGTTGGTTTTTAAATCATCCACTCATTTTTTGTTTGCATTGATACTAACTACTGAATGATGTAATTTTGCAAGCCGAATCAGAGTTCTTAATGACTTTATATTCATTTAACGTCATTTTAGCTTTTTATGTCAATTCCTGATCGTTTCAAAATCAACACATTTTCCATAAAAAAATTATCTATGAAAAACATATTAAAATTTGGAATACTACTTCTATCTGGTGCTCTGCTGATGACTTCTTGTGAAGAAGATATCTTAGGTGGAGGTGGAACAACTCCAGGAGGTGGAGGCGGCACAGAAGAAGGGCCATCCATTTCTTTTGGTACTGATGCACCATTCTTGTCTTTGGATGCCAATGTTGAGCCAGGAGAAGTATTTTCTGTTCAGCTAAATGCCACTCAAGGCACTTCTCCATTGAATAGTTTGACGATCAATGAGAACGGTTCAAGACTAGAAGACTTCGCAAATAGAATTACATTAGACGGGCAGCCAGCGCCCTCATCTGCAGTTTTATTACCTGTAGAATTCCAAGAATCATTTTCTATCAGACTAGATATCAAAGCACAAGAAGACAGAAGTGCTTCACTATACCAATTTGCTGTCGCTGATGAGGCAGGTAATACGGCAGTTGTAGATATTGAGATAAGTACTGAGTTGACAGGTATGGACGCTGATCCTGAGATAACACTTATTGGGAACAGCACCATCATTGCAGAAGCGGGTAGCCTTGTATGCCTTAATATAGAAGTGGCAGCTGGTAACGCGGACCTGGAAGATTTTATAGTAGTAGATGAAGCAGGTACGCCACTTGCACCTGAAAGATTATTTTTCGGAGGGTCATCTTCAGCAGATCAAGTATTAGAGAATCCTTTCTTCCTTTCAACGGATAATGCTAGAGGATTTTCAGAAACAGTATGCATTAGAGCACAAGAGGATCAGAGCGAACAGGGGTATTCTATCGCCGTAGAAGATGCAAATGATAACCTAGCCATTCTATCTGTAATCATAAATACATTCCCTAATGGTGTCTCAGGCGAACCAGTTACAGAATTGAGAGGCGCACTTTTCAATAGAGCAGGCCCTGCAGGGACAGGTGGACTTGACTTGGATTCTGGCGCTAGTACAGGTAGCGCAGAGGTATCTGCAGAGCTCATAGATAACGGTATAGACTCTGGACCTATAGAATCTAATTGGTTGCAGCGTATATCTGGTGCAAATGGCACAGAGCTAAGACAGCTGATTCCAAATCAAAATGGACTACCTGAGACTTTCACTTTTGAAGGCGTACTGACGGATCAGGAAATAAGTGCCGTTTGGACTAATGGAATACCACTTTCGGGCACTAATAGTAATGGAGAGCCATGGACGGAAGTTGTCCAAGTTGGTGATTTGTACATTGCGCTTAGAGAAGGTCAGTTGTACCTTATAGAAGTAGTAGATGTATTCATTGATTCTGCAGCAAATGGCGATTTCTACGAGATGGATATCAAATTCTAAGAACACTTAGATTATAAAAAATACCTAAGAAAGAGGCTTTCTATTGCTATAGATGGCCTCTTTTCTTTTTTTTGTACTATCTCAAAGCACGTTAGAGAGTGATATCTACGTTTTTGTCTTGAATTTCGACTACTATGAATACACGATATATAATTTATTTGTTTGTGGCCACGGCGGCAATTGCTATGAATTTGATGATAACTTCTTGTTCTACGCCAATAGATCCAGACGTTCCTACGACGCAAGAAGAAATTCCACCACTCCCCCTTGGTCCTACTTTGGAGTTTAGAGATTCTATAAATTTCTTAACAGAAGGTAATTCTACGGTTCGCCCAGGAAGTACGTTCTCCCTTATAGTGGATGCATCTAGAGGAGACTCTTTGTTAGAAACACTAGAGGTTACACTTAATGGCGAACCATTGCCTACAACGGACTATACCATTGATGGAGAAATGCAGACGGGTAGCTTCTTCGTATTAGAAGGTGAGCAGAGAAATTTATTCTCTTGGGTGTTTGAGATTACGGCCCCTATGGAAGAGACTAGAGTGATATACGAGTTCGATCTTGTTGCCATCGATGATAGAACTGACGCTACTTCCATTACTATAGATACTGAACTCAATGATTTTTCACCTCCGACGATAGAATTACTCACCGTAGATCAACCCTTTGGTGATGTAGGTGATGAGGTTTTTTTTGACCTGAGAGTGGATGCATTGGGATCTCCCATAGATAGCATTGCCGTGTTTACTGGTGCATTCTTAACGGAATCTGATAGATTGACCTTTGATGGTCTCCCATTTAATAGCAACCCGATGGCATTGGAGCCAGAGGATAGAAGCTTTTTTGAGAAGAGTGTAGGCATTACGATTCCTCCCCCAGCTGGGCTCAATAGAAATACGATTATACTGACTGATTCACTTGGCGCTGTCCATACGTTAGAGGTAACTTATATGGGGAACTAACGGCGCTTACTTATTTGCTTTATAAAATTTTCTACAGATTTCTCTGCACTGTACTTTGCGCTGAAGATACTCTTCGTCTTTTGTAAATCATTTTTACTGACTTTCTTCAGTGAAGTACCTTTGTCATAAATAAATAAGTTCAATGCAATTTCTTTATTTATTCTAATAGGCTGATCACTAAGCACGTAAGCAATATCTTCTATTTCACGATCTGCGGCTCTTGTCTCTAAATCCGAGTATAAGTTTTCTAATCTATGTCCTTGGAATACCTCATCTGCTTCTTCTGCATAATAGAAGTAATATTCTTTACCAGGATATGATGCTTCCATTGTGTTGACATAATCTTCATTAGTCTCTTGGATTTGTCTACGTAGCTTGTCCGCAGCATTGGTTCTTCCAGCTTTTTCATAGGCTGCAATTCTTGGATGTGTCCGACGTAATCTTACAAGTAGTACAAAATCTGCCACTTCATAATAATGATCTACCCTGTTCGCAGAAAGATATTTTTTTCTGAAAATCTTGAATAAAACATCATCGCTAGGGTTCCAATAATCACTGGTGCCGTCTGTAAGCAGACTCTGAGTAGCTTGGGCATTCTGTGTTTGAGCAGAAGTAGAGTGCACAGAAAACACAGCAAAACAAAATATTATAGTGAAGAACTTCATTATCTACAATATTACATTGAAAGGATTATAAAAAATGCTTTTTAACCTTACTTTAAAAGGACAAAAGATTTCCAATTTAGAGCAGATAGGATAATTTTGTCTACCAAAAATTTTTAAAAATAAATCTGAATGCAAGCATCTATAGACATTGAAGCGCTGAATCAGCAAATCCAACTGGATAGTGCTTTTTTGGAGCAAATAGAAGAAGCAACTTCTAAGATTATCGTTGGACAAGATTATATGATGAAGCGCCTTCTGCTGGGGTTGCTCGCCAAAGGGCACGTCCTACTGGAAGGCCTACCGGGCCTGGCCAAAACGCTGGCGATAAAGACCTTAGCGGGCGCCATAAATGCAGACTTCAATAGGATACAATTCACACCTGACCTGCTACCTGCAGATATCATAGGGACGATGATTTATAATCCAAATCTGAATGATTTCACAGTTAGGAAAGGACCCATATTTACGAATTTTGTTTTAGCAGATGAGATTAACCGTGCACCAGCCAAGGTGCAATCTGCACTACTGGAATCCATGCAAGAGAAGCAAGTCACCATAGGTAAAGAAACCTTCCCTATCGCAGAGCCTTTCTTAGTATTAGCGACACAGAACCCGATAGAGCAAGAAGGGACCTATCCTCTGCCAGAAGCACAGATGGACAGATTTATGTTGATGGTCAAGATAGACTATCCGAACAAAATAGAAGAGAAGGAAATCATTAGAAGAGCCATTAGTGGCCAGACAGAGAGTAAAGTGCAGGCAGTAGTAGATCCTAAGGTAATTCTGAAAGGGAGAGAATTGGTCTCTAAAATATATATGGATGAAAAAATAGAGAATTACATCCTGGATATTGTATTTGCTACGAGAGACCCTGAGTTATATGGATTGAAAGATTTGAAGTCACTAATTAATTATGGGGGGTCTCCTAGAGCTAGTATAAATTTGGCGAAAGCGGCCAAGGCTTACGCTTTTCTAAACCGCAGAGGCTTTGTCATTCCTGATGACGTTAGAAATATATGTGCAGATGTTATGAGGCACCGGATAGGATTAACTTATGAAGCGGAAGCTGAGAATATCACACAGGAAGACATCATAACTAAGATTATCAATACCATAGAAGTCCCTTAGTAGATTCTATATGGAGGCATCAGAAATACTCAAGAAAGTACGGAAAATAGAGATAAAGACGAAGGGTCTGAGTAAGCACATCTTCTCAGGCGAATATCACAGTGCTTTTAAGGGTAGAGGTATGTCCTTTTCTGAAGTGAGAAATTATAACTACGGCGACGATGTGAGGAATATAGATTGGAACGTAACTGCTCGTACCAATGAACCACACATTAAGGTCTTCGAAGAAGATCGAGAACTGACAGTCATCTTACTCATAGACATTAGTCGCTCATCAGCCTTTGGAAGTTTGGTCCAATTCAAAAGTGAGTTAGCAGCAGAACTGAGTGCGGTACTTGCATTTTCAGCTATAACTAATAATGATAAAGTAGGCGCCATATTATTCGCTGATGAAGTGGAAAAGTATATTCCGCCTAAAAAGGGCAAAAAACATATCCTTAGAATTATTAGAGAAATAATTTATTTCAAACCAGCGTCTCATGGTACCAATCTAGAAAAAGGACTCATCTATCTTAATAATATACAAAAGAAGAAAGCCATCGTATTTATCCTGTCAGATTTCATGACACAAGGATATGAGGCAGCACTTTCTATCGCATCTAGACGACACGATATTATCGGCATGCACATATATGATCCAATAGAGAAAAATCTACCGAATATTGGGATAGTAAGGAGTATAGATGCTGAAAGTGGGAAGAAAGTTTTATTGGACACAACTTCTTCTTCTGTCAGAGATAAGTACAATAATTGGTATGAAGATAATTTCAATTATTATAATACAACGTTCAACAGGTATCGGGCAGACCACCTAAGCATCAGTACAGGAGACGACTATGTAAAACTGCTTTTACAATTTTTCAAAAAACGGATAGGCTAGCCATGAGAATAAATCGACTCATAGCTTTTCTTGTATTTTTTCTTTTGCAAACCGTTGCATATGGGCAGATTATAAGTTCTCTTAGCATATCCAATGACAGCATCCGTATAGGAGACGAAATAGAGGTGTATTATAAATTGACGGTGCCACAATCTTATCAGTTTGAAACTATAGAATTTAGTGGCTGGGACAGTCTTGTTTCCTTAGTTCCTATTAATCCTTCGGACACATCAGGCATTCCAAGATACGCTGAGATAGAATGGCGTGGAAGAATAGAAGACCTGGCGAACAAACAACTCCAATACAATTTAATTCCAAAGACTGATTTGCGAACAGCTTACGAATACAGAGACACCTTTACTGCTGCATTTTGGGACATAGGTGTTTTCGAATTTAGTCACCCTAGATTAAGTCCAGATTCTTTAATTGCATCAGACCAAATTATGTATTTAGAGAATCCAGTGGTTGCAATCAATCCACCACTAGGTATTCAAAATCCGGACTCTACTGCTCTTATACTTCCTATAACAGATATTCTCACCACTGAAAAAAAATGGTGGGATAAGATGAGACTCTGGATTTTTGCTCAAGCCTTACTTATTATTCTTGGACTGTTATATTTCTTTTTTGGCAGGAAACGAAAACAAGAACAGGTAGTTGTAGCCGTGCATAAGCCCAAAGACCCATCCCATGTTATTGCGCTCAGAAAATTAGATGAGATAGAAAACGAAGCTGCATGGAAGAAAGGACTAGTCAAGAAGTACCAGACAGAACTGACCTATACCATAAGAGAATATCTGGAAGGAAGATATAGCGTCCATGCGCTGGAAAGCACTACAGACGAAATTTCGAATTCGCTCAAGGATACCGATTTAGATGCTAGCCAAGTAAGTGAGTTAATACAAATTCTACAGATCGCCGACCTCGTTAAGTTTGCTAAAGCGGCTCCCACAGATGACATCAATGAGCAGTTTCTCACTAAGGCAAAAAAGTTTGTACTAGAAACAAAGCGTGTAAGTAATATCTCACCTAATCAGGAGGCCGATGGGTAATTTCGAGTTCCAACATCCATGGGTATTACTCCTGCTACTCGGGCTGCCACTACTATGGTGGCTTCAGCGCAAGTATCAAGAAGACATAGATTCAAGTGTCAGATTTCCTCATGTCGGTTCACTAGAGAATATAGTTAGTATCAAGAGTATATTACTGAAGATAATTCCTTGGCTAAGGTATTTGATTCTGGCATCGCTCATTTTTGCACTTGCTAGACCAAGGCTGGTGCTCAAGGAAGAAGAGGTACGTGCAGAAGGTATAGATATCATGATGGTGATGGATTTGTCATCTAGTATGCTGGCAAGAGATTTCAGGCCAGACAGGCTTACGGTTAGTAAGGAAATGGCCAAGAAGTTTATAGATAAGCGAGAATATGATCGCATAGGTCTGGTCGTATTTGCAGGTGAGAGTTTTACTCAATCTCCCTTGACGACTGACCATAGGATAGTCAAAGAATTTATAGACGGGATGGAATCCGGCGTTATGGAGGATGGTACTGCTATAGGCATGGGATTAGCCTCAGCTGTTAATAGACTTAAAGAAAGTGAAACAGAAAGTAAGATTGTAATTCTTCTTACGGATGGCGAAAACAACCAAGGATATATAAAACCGCTGACAGCTGCAGAAATTGCCAAGCAGTTAGATGTAAAAGTCTATACCATAGGTGTAGGCTCTAGCGGTAGTGCCATGGCGCCTAGTCGAAGACGTAGTGATGGTCGTTATATATTTGGATTAAGTCGTGTAGCTATTGATGAAGAATTATTGACTGAGATTTCTAATCTAACTGGTGGAAAATATTATCGAGCGACCGATGAAGCAGGGCTGGAACGTATATACGACGAGATAAATACGCTGGAAAAAACCGAAATAGAAGTTACACAGTTTAATAGTTATTCTGAGGAATTTAGGAAATTCATGTTGGTGGGTTTAGTTCTGTTATTACTGGAATTCATATTGAAGAACACCTTATTGAGAACCCTTCCTTAAGATATATCTGATGTTTAGAATAGAAGAACCAAGCATATTATATTTTCTGATATTGGTGCCCCTGCTCATAGCGCTTGTGTGGTGGACTATGAGATGGAAGAACGACGTATTACAAGGCTTGGGAGACAGCACCGTATTTAGAAGACTTTATGCTGGTTGGTCTTCTAAGAAAGAATGGCTCAAATCTGGGTTGTTGCTTGGTGTATTGGTTCTATTGCTTGTCTCGTGGTCTAATCCTCAGTGGGGTAATAGGAAAGAAAAGATAAAGGCAAAGAGAACAGATGTTATTATTGCCTTAGACATATCACAAAGTATGATGGCAGAAGATATCTTGCCGAATAGGATGGAGAAAGCCAAACGATTCTGTCTCGAATTAATCAAGAAGTTGAGAGGTGAAAGGATAGGCTTGGTCTTCTTTGCGGGAGGGGCTTATCTACAGATGCCACTTTCTACAGATTTTGCGTCAGCCAATCTTTATATTAATTCTGCTAGCCCAAGCCAAGCCGGCACCCAAGGTACAGTGATAGCTGATGCTATAGATTTATCTCAGAGAATATTCGGAGAAGATAATCCGACGCAGAAAGCTTTAATTATTATATCCGATGGAGAAAATCATGAGCAAGAAGCGATAGAATCTGCAAAGACAGCCAGAGAGAACGGCACCACTATATTTACCTTAGGGATAGGCACGGAAGAAGGGGCCAACATTCCTTTTGTAGAACGAGGCAGAACGACTTATAAAAGAAATGCCGCTGGCAATGCTGTTCGTAGTGCTATAAATGTAGGGTTACTTCAAGATGTGGCAGAGAGTGGCGGCGGCGAATTTCATATGATAGATCAGACGTTCTCTGCTTTATCCAAAATAGATAGTGAGATAGCGAAACTTGAGAAACGAGAAGTAGAACAAAGATCGTTTACTAACTTTAATTCGTATTTCCAGTTTTTCCTTATCCCTGCCCTGATACTACTGGTACTAGATACCTTCTTATCCACAAATTCTAGTGGAACTGGGCAATGGAGAAAAATGTTAGGATTAGACAAATAGATTATGAGATTGAAATTTTACATAGTATTTCTTTGCATTATATCACCTGTCATGCTGTTTTCTCAGGCGACTTCTATTTTGCTCAATGAAGGTGATGAAGCGTACAGAGCTGAGGAATATGACAAGGCTGAACTGAGTTATAGAAAAGCGAGACAGGCAAATAGCGACATGAAGTCCAATTTCAACTTAGGGAATACGACCTATAAGCAAGAAAGATATGAAGAGGCTGTAGATCATTATCTCAATGCGGCAAATAAAATTTCTGATAAACTCATTGCTTCAGATAATTACTTCAACTTAGGAAACGCCTATTTCAAGAATGAACAATATGAAGAAGCGATAGATTCGTACAAACAGTCCATCAGAGCAAATCCAGAAAATGATGAGGCAAGATATAATCTCCTTATGCTCAAATTAGCCCTTAAGGAACAACAAGATCAGCAACAACAACAACAGAATCAAGAGAATCAGAACCAAGAAAATCAAGACCAACAATCTGAAGACCAGCAGGGCCAGGACCAACAACAAGACCAGAATCAGTCAGATGAGCAACAGGACCAGGACCAGCAGAATCAAGGAGAAGAGAATCAAGATAGTCTACAAAACCAGCCTCCTGGTGGTGGAGAGTTTGATAGCACCAGATTAGAAAAACAATCACTGGATAGTTTGGATGCTGTGAAATTGCTGCAGATTATACAAAGCGAAGAACAAAAGCTTCAGGAAAAGCTCCGTAAGTTTGATTCCAACAGAAGCAAACCAGATAAAGATTGGTAACAGATGACATAAAATCCAATTATCATGAAAAGTCAAATTAGCATATTAATAGCTTTATTAGCGAGCATCACTTTAATGGCCCAATCATTCGAGATTGAAGTCTCTTCTGATTCTGTGTTGGTTGGTAATTATATCATTGTAAGCGTAACTGCAAACAATCTGGAGGGACGACAATTTGAAGCCCCTGATTTCGATGGTATGCAAGTAATAAATGGTCCCAATATCAGCAACTCTATCCAGATAATAAATGGCGAAAAATCCAGCAAAGCCACATACACTTATCATGTAAAACCACCTGATGTTGGTTTATACACTATTTCACCAGCCTATATGATTAGTAGTGAGGGGACAGTGGAAACCTTACCGCAAGAAATTAATGTATATCCTAATCCTGAAAACATAATCACGACCCCGAGTACCAAATCAAACGAGTTCTTTTTCAATTTTGATGGATTCTCCTCTCCCAAAGACAATCTAGGGCCTAAAACACCAACACCGCCCGCAACACCAAAAACGCCAAAGAAAGCTAAGCGAAAGTATAAGAAAATATGACCCATCGTTTTCTATATACATGCTTGCTTCTTTTATCTGTATCGGCGGTTTTTGCTCAGAAGCTAAAATTTTATGCTGATGTAGATGCTCGCAAAGTTGTGGAAGGCTCCTTTGTGGAGGTAAGATTTGTATTAGAAAATGCGCAAGGCACTTCTTTCAAGCTGCCTAAGATGGCAGACTTTACAGTTGTGTCAGGGCCCTCCACTAGTCAATCTACCAAAATTTATAATGGTAGCATGACGAGTGAGATAGGGTATGGGTATGGGTTGAAACCGAACGGACTAGGCACCAAAAAGATTCCCTCAGCGACAATCGTGGTCAATGGAAGGACGCTGAAGACAACACCGATTACTATCGAAGTTGTCAAAGCGGCTAGTGGCACTGTGCCAAATGACAAACAAATTTTTGTCGAGACCTCATTAACGGATACGTCTACCTTTGTCGGCCAGCAAATTATTTTGGAATACAAACTATATACCTTAGTTGATGTCAGGAATATCAAATTTGGAATTGAAAATGAGTTTGATGGCTTTTTCTCTGAGGAGCTCACAAGTTCTCAGAGAGGATATATCAGAGAAGTGGTAGATGGCATAGAATACCATGTAAGGCCAATAAGGCAGGTGGCACTATTTCCCCAACAAACGGGGACCTATGTTATCCCACCTAATTCGGTCTCATTAGGCATTGTCAAGAAAGGGTCTAGTAGAGGATTCTTTTACAATTCCCAATTAATTCCCAAAACAATGATTGCAGAAGGAAAGAAAATTGTAGTCAATGAATTGCCACCTTCTTCAAGCACCTTTTCTGGTGCGGTAGGTCGATATCGTATGTCTGCCAGAGCAAATAAAAAATCACTTACTACAGATGAAGCCATTACAGTCATAATGGATGTAACAGGTAATGGTGATAGCAAAACAGTCAGCCCGCCAAAATGGCCTTTGCCAGATGGTCTGGAGATGTATGAACCCAATGTGATACAAGATGAGGTCATAGAAACAACGAAAGGAAAAAATCACAAGAAAGTATTTGAATACCTTATCGTAGCTAAAAAGCCAGGGAGGTATAAACTGATACCTTCATTCGTGTATTTTGACACAGATTCACTTTCCTACCAGACCTTGATTCAAAACCTAGGCACTATTAATGTGCTGAAAGGGTCAGACAAAGCGCCAATACAAGTACAGGATACAAATGAAGATATCGCTGGGATATACCAAACAACCAAGCTAAAGGTAGCAGACGGTACTGCATTTAATCCGAGCATACAGTGGCTAGCACTGCTGTTGCCATTTCTTATGGGTTTGGGTATTTATATCTACGGTGCTCGATTAGAGAAGTCTGGAAAATTGGATCCAGAGGTATTGAAAAGAGAAAAAGCATATGGAATTGCAATCGAAAGACTAGAGAAGTCTAAGCAGTATATGGATAATGAGAAGGGACCTCAATTTTATGAAGAGATGATTTCAGCAATTAAATCATATATAACGGACAAGTATAACATACAAGCCTTTCATATTAAGAAGTCTGAATTACTGGGCGAACTGAAGCAAAAGCAATTATCGGATTCAGAAATAAACGTCTTACAAGATATCCTGACAAAGTCAGAAATGGGCATGTATGCGCCCGGCGCTGCCACCCAACTTCAAGAGACATACACTTCTGCACTCGAGCTTATCGCCAGACTAGAGAATTAAAGACAATAATAGCGCCCTTCCTTTTCACAGTTCTTAAGATATTTTCTCTTTATTTTTGCTGGCTTATAACTAGATTTAGATATGTCAGAAAGAGTAAAGATCAAAAAGATTCTCAGTAGTGATCAAACAGATTATGAAGTCACTGTTAAAGGGTGGGTAAGAACATTTAGAAATAATCAATTTATAGCCCTTAATGATGGATCTACACTAAAGACCTTTCAGGTAGTGGTAGATAGAGAAAACACCCCAGCTGAGCTATTGAAACAAATATCCACAGGAGCTGCCATATCCGCTACTGGCAAAATCATAGCATCCCAAGGTGGTGGACAGAAAGTAGAGATGCAAGCCGAGAAAGTAGAAGTGCTGGGGAGTGCTGATCCAGAGAAGTATCCCTTACAGCCTAAGAAACATAGCTTGGAGTTTCTTCGAGACATAGCTCACCTAAGATTTAGGACGAATACTTTCGGCGCTATATTCAGATTAAGACATGCTATTGCCTTTGCCATACACCAGTTCTTTCATGAAAGAGGTTTTGTGTATCTCCATACACCGATAATCACAGGATCAGACGCAGAAGGCGCAGGAGAGATGTTCCAAGTAACCACGCTGAATCTGGATAATGTGCCAAAGAATGAGGAAGGAGGGATAGATTTCGCCTCAGATTTCTTTAGCAAGCCCACTAACCTAACCGTCTCAGGACAATTGGAAGCGGAGCTAGGAGCTTTAGCACTTTCTGATGTGTATACTTTTGGACCCACTTTCAGGGCAGAAAATTCCAACACCTCTCGGCACCTAGCTGAATTTTGGATGATAGAACCAGAAATGGCCTTTGCTGATCTCAATGACGACATGAACCTGGCAGAAGATATGCTGAAGTATGTCATCAAATTTTGTGTAGATAATAACGAAGAAGATTTGGAGTTCTTAGAGTCCAGACTAGTCAATGAGGAGAAACAAAAGCCAATGAATGAACGGTCTCCGATGCCTTTGCGTGAGAAGTTGGCTTTTTGTCTAGATAATGCCTTCGAAAGATTAACCTACACTGAAGCTATAGAGATTTTAAAAAGGTCTAAACCAAACAAGAAGAAAAAATTTCAGTTTGTCATAGAGGAGTGGGGCGCTGATTTACAGTCAGAGCATGAGCGATATCTAGTAGAAAAGCATTTCAAGAAGCCTGTTATCCTTACAGATTATCCCAAAGATATCAAGGCCTTCTATATGAAGATGAATGATGATGACAAGACAGTACGTGCTATGGACATTCTATTCCCAGGGATAGGGGAGATTGTGGGAGGCTCACAGAGGGAAGAGCGCATGGATGTGCTTTTGGCGAGGATGAAAGACTTCGATATACCAGCACACGAGATGGAATGGTATCTGGACACCAGACGATTTGGCACCTGCGAACATGCTGGATTTGGTTTGGGTTTTGAGCGACTGGTGATGTTTATAACGGGCATGTCTAACATTAGGGACGTCATTCCATTCCCTCGATATCCTGGATCTGCTGCGTACTAACAAGTGCTCACTACTCTCCGATTTTAAAACAATCTATCCCATTTTCTTTGGAGAGGTTCATGGCTACTTTGGCTTCTCTAGAAGTCGAAAAGTAGGCGATGACTTTATATAAGTGGCCGTCATTTTTAAGGTTTACAGTATCTATGTCCATGTTTTTTATAGTAAGCATCATAGATTCAGCATTGTTCTTAACAGAGAATGCGCCAAATTGTACTTGAACGCTTTTGGTGGTTTCATTAACTACAGCAGAATGAGAATCTGTCTTATGGAGAATCCCTTTTTCTGTTAGATCGATAGATTTTTCTTCTACTGGATTAATATTCATGTTGACTCCATCAGTTGGCGAATAAGCGATGTTTTGAGTATGGCTATTAACCTTGTAGGTGTTCAATATCGACAGCATCTGCCTCACTCCCATACTGTGCTCCCATCTTTCAATTTCATTACCGTCTGGGTCAGCAACGACAATCGTAGGCAAACACCCTACACTATACTTCTGAAACCATTCCTGGTCAGATTCAGTATCAAAATCTGCTTCTATAAGAATAAAATCTTGATTTAGAATGTGATTGACTTCAGAATTTGAAAACACATCTTCTTTCATCATTTGACAAGGCAAACACCAGTCACTTCCAAACGAAATAAGGACATTTTTCTGTTCACTTTTCGCTTTTGTAAATACAGATTCTAGTGAGGTATTGGCTTTTACCAGTGAGACTGAGCCAATTAATAGGCATACGAATAGTGATGTTTTCATTTTCTGAGGTCTTTTGTGCTAGTAAATTACGGAAGAGAGATAAGACCATAAAATAATTCTATTGATCAGCATTTAAAAGAACTATAAATGGGGATAAACTAGAAATATTATAAAAGTGTAAGATTGTATTACTTTTTTATCAAGGCCTGCAACGAAATATAAATTCACCAAATATGGTAATGAAGGCGGTTATAGCCTAATTAACAAGTAGCTATGAAAATGAAAAAGCTCATTTACTTTTTTTGTATGGTGTTCATGATTGCTTGTGTACCAGAAACTATAGACGAAATGTCTGTGGAACCTATCGTTAGACCGCCTAGTGAAGCAGTTATAGGATCTATAAATGGCGTAGTTCTGGACCAAACGAATGAGCCCATACAAGAGGTTCGTATCATAATAGGTGATGCAGAAACGACGACAGACGGAGAGGGTACTTTCAGACTCGACGATATCCAACTTTATGAAGATGGTACGAAGATTATTGCATCTAAGGATGGTTATACGCAAGGAAACAGGAAGCTATTGGCTAGAGCTGGAGGTATTCACAGCATAACAATCGTTCTTTCTGAGAAAGAAGTGACTCAGACAATAAGCAGTAATACAGGTGGTTCAGTTTCATTAGATGCTAATACTATAGATTTTCCTGTGGGTGATTATCTACAAGATGGTGTATTATACACAGGTGACATTAATGTCTTTGCCAAGTTCCTCGACCCCACAAAAGAAGTTTCCTCCTTGCAGATTCCAGGAGACCAATCAGGATTTGACCAGAATGGTAATCATAAAGCACTCGTTTCCTATGGGGTTTTAAATATTGAGATAGAGAATAACGAGGGGAATAGACTAGGCTTGCCCTTATCGTCTTCAGCAGAGCTAAGTCTTGCGATACCAGATGTTTTAAGAGAGATTGCGCCAGATCGTTTAGCCATGTATCATTTTAACTTAGACCAGGATGCTTGGTTAGCTGACGGAGAAGCAATACGAGTAGGGGATAACTACATAGGAGAAGTGATGAGGACAGGAAATTGGAGTTTTGCTCGAGAGTTTGAAGTGGTGGATATTGGACACCTGATATCAGTAGAAGGAATGACACTGCCCAATGCGTCATTTATAGTTACTGGCGAAGATATTGGCTACTACTACTTCGGACAATCTGATGAAACAGGATTTTTCAGAAGTAGATTACCAGAAAATCAGGAGATAACTATAGAATTAATGAGTGATTGTCTATCCACTCCATATAGAGCAGAACTGGGCATGTTTTCTCAGGATACTGAGAATAATCAGATTCTGCTTGATAATAATGGATTGGGAGATATTAAAATAACAGGAAGTACCTTAACTTGTGATAGCAATAGTCCAGCTGCCACGTCTCATACTTATGTCAAACTTAGTTTAGGCAGTAATAGGATACTACAACGACTTTCCGATACAGGCAATTTTGAGGTCGAATTGATGACTTGTGATAATGCCACTGCAGATATTACAGCCATAGATATTAATGCGGGTACGGCAAGCCAGACTAGTGAGCATAATTTGGACCGAAATTTGGTAGCTGGCGAACTCAATATATGTGACATCGATGACATCCAAAGTGGATTTAGTATCGATTATACTGACATTAATTGGAATGACATCCTTGGAGACACGGATAAGCACATGTGGACCATTAGAAGAATAAATGGTGGAACAGGAATGACGCTGCTTGACCCTCGTATAGAAGACTCAGATGGCAATCAACATATGATTGCTGCTTTTGGCGTTCAAGACAATAGTCAAAATGGTTCTTTCTTAATGGAATTTCCTCTACAGGGATTTAGTGTGAGCGGCACATGCAAGGTAAATACAGATCAGGAACCTGGTTTTAAGAGCTATAGATTTTATGATATTATTTCACATAGAGTAACAATGATAGATTCAACCCTCTTTCCGGGTAGCGAGGTATCTGATATAGAACCATTTGAATTTGATATGACCTATTATGATTAATTGATTTTTACTCCACGATTTGGCCATAGAACACTTTGCAATATTAATAGATAGACTAAAAGCCAACAACCAGTCTGCTTTCAAGGAACTCGTATTTTCCTTTACCCCTAGGCTCATGCCTATAGCCAGATTATATTCCAAAGATGAAGAAGATGCTAAAGATATTTTGCAAGATGTTTTTATTGTAATTTATAAGAAACTTGTCGATTTTTCTGGCGATGAAGAGAAAGCATTTTTTGCTTGGGCAAAGAGAATCACCATCAACGTATGCCTGAGCAGATCCCAAAAAATGTCAAGAAACAAAGAACAATACCCAGGAGATCTTATAAAGGACTTCACCTTTAAATCTCAGGTTATAGAAGATTTATCAGCAAAGGAAATTATGAATCTAGTACATGAACTACCATTACCTTATAGGCAAGTATTTGCTTTGTTTGCTATAGAAGGTTATTCACATAGTGAGATTGCTGAATTATTAAACATTAAGGAAAGCAGTTCTCGATCAAGATTTTACAGAGCTCGATTGATTTTAAAGGAACATTTCAATAACCTATTTCAAGTAACTATTGCATGAATAAGGAACTACAAGACAAACTACGAGATTACGTCTATAATAATCAGGACAATGTGGATCCTCAAGAGATTTGGGATGGAATATTGGCCAAGCAAAAAAAGGAAGACAGGAATAAGCCTTTACTGCTCATTAGAGGCTTGGCCCTAGGTCTGCTAATACTTATACCTGTTGCACTTTATTTCTATTTCAGTAACCAGTCAGATAAAGAACCAATCGCCAATGCAACAAAAAATGAAGTTAATTATATAGGGAATAATTCTGAACCAGATCATATAATGACGCCAGAGCATGAGATAGCGCCTGTTCAGAAGAAAACAGATTCATGGCCTGCAGCAAAGCTTCCAATTTTAGATAATCACACTACAATAAAACACAATGCCGTTACAGAATCTAATTTAACCAGAGAAGAGCGCACATCAGATTATATTTTCCGTAATAGCTCTAGCTTAATTAAATCAGAAAAGATTCTGTCATTCGATAAGGCGATACAGTCATCATCTATAGCTAAGGAAGACAGAAGACTGGCAACTACATTATCACCGACACCACAGATATATTCTCTTCTGCCTGTCATGTTGGAAAAGAAACTGATTGGGCAGCCAGAGATGTCGGCTAACGTCATCATCCCTACTCGCAAACCTAAACCAGCATTGGTTTTATCCTTAGTTGGTAGTCTCTCTGATATCAGATCTACGATTACAAGCGCTGGTTCTGCTGACTTTGTTGTCAGCCAATGGGAATCTTCTGTCA
>CAZIMH010000019.1:0-23850 GCA_964540155.1 uncultured Saprospiraceae bacterium | reverse complement strand
AGAAACATGCCTAAGGTAAAAGGCAAAATGGTCAATATGACCAAAGCACTACTTCTTGAAGGATATATCATTCAGGTCCAAATATGGAGAAAAGAGTTTTGAAGACTTTTGATTCATAAGTATTAAGATAATGATATTATATGAGAGTGACATAATATCGACCTTGGAATAGGTCTTTGGCTAGTAGTTATACATAGTTTTTATTTAAGTCTTGGATGCAAGTAATGTAGAATATAATGACTACTCTTGAACTTATTGAATATTGACAAGTGCTTTACTTTTTAATATTTGAATATTTTTTGATTATTATCTAACTTTATTTACAAAAGGGAATTTGAAGTCAAGGCAAAGGGGTCTGCTATTATTGTATGTATTTATTCTTAGTGTATTCAGTACTCATGCTTTTGCCCAACAAGCTGTAATGGATAGCTTAAAGATTGTTCTTGCACAATCAACAGATGATACTACACGTATAGATTTATTACACCAGTTAAGTTTTGGACATCATCAAATTGATGTGTCACTTTGTCGGTCTTATGGAGAAGAAGCTCTTATCCTCTCTGAAGAACTTAATGACTCATTGCGCATAGCAAAATCATATAATCGTTTAGCCATTGCGACTAATCTTGAGGGAAATCACTATCATGCTAAAGACTATCTTAAAAAGAGTCTTGAAATTAGTAAAAAAATAAATGATGAATATTTAATAATTGTTTGTTCTCATAATCTAGGTATATCCTATGAAGAGTCAGGAGATAAGGAAAAGGCACTAGAGTATTTTCTAATTGCTTTGAAAATAGATGAGAAAAATGGGAATATGAAATCAACCGTGAGTACGCTGACCAATTTAGGCAATCTGTATCTTTCTCTAGAGGATAGCAAAATGGCATATGTATATCTAAATAGAGCTGTAGAAACAAGTGAGAAGTATGCCACTGTAGAGGAAAGAGCTCATCCGTACCAATCTATGGGAGATTATTATGTACATGTTAAGGAGTATGACAAGGCTATAGATATTTTAAATAAAGCATTAAAAATTAGTAAAGAATTTGATAAGAATCTTCGAAGTGCAACCGTGCTCAAACTTTTAGGTATTTGCAGATTTAATCTCAAAGATGTCACAACTGCAATTAGAAATTTTGAAGAAGCTGAAGACCTTTTAATTAAGACTGGTGATAAACAAATAGAACTATTGTATCTCTATGAAACATGGGCAAAGGTTTATATAGAATTAGAAGAATTTGATAAATCTTTAGTAAAAGCAAATAGCGGAATAGCATTATCAAGGGAAAACAAATTAGATGTTTCTGAGCAGTCATTTCTTTCGATTTTGGCACAGATTAGTGAGAAAACTCAAAACTATAAGCAAGCACTCGAATATCATAAAGCTTCCTCAGACTTACAAGATAGTTTACAGTTTTTGAGTAACGAAGAAACTTTATTGGAGTTAGATGCCAAGTACCAGTTAGAGGCAAAGGAGATGGATAATGAATTGCTGAGAATACAACAAGAAAAAAGTCTTACAAAATTAAAAGTCAAAAACAATTATATAAAGTTTTTTTTAGCTATGGCTACGCTATTTGGGATAGTCGCATTTCTACTTTTTCGGGCTAATTCATTCAAGAATAAGTATAATAGAACATTACAAGAGCAAGTAAATATAAGGACTGCTGAACTCGAGGAAAGTAATAGCCAGTTATTGAGATCTAATGCCCAATTAAAACGCTTTGCATATATAGCATCACATGACTTGAAAACACCTCTAAGAAACATACTAAGCTTCACAGATTTGTTAGAAAGAAAATTGTCTAAACCAAAGGATAATCAGATGCTGGAGTATCTTAGTTATATTCGATCTGGAGGAAAACGGATGAGTGCTCTTGTTAAAGATATATTGGACTATTCTAAGCTGACTGATAAAAATCCTAAACAAGCAAAAGAAGAAATAAATTTAAATCATCTCTGCGAAGAAATTAGAAATACTATTTATAGTGTTTTAGAAGAAGAGAATGCATTAATTAAAATTGAAAACACCTTGCCAGTCTTTGTGGGCAATTATTCATCGATGTATCTTCTTTTTAAGAATCTTATAGAAAATGCAGCTAAGTATAATAACTCTTCTCAACCAACAATAAATTTGAGTTATAGGAATAGAAAAGAAAGTTTTTCAATATTTGTATCTGATAACGGCATAGGAATACCTGAAGAATATCAGAGTGGTATATGGGAAATGTTCAGCCGGCTTCATAACCAAGACGAATATGAAGGCACTGGCTTAGGACTTGCTACCTGTAAGAAGATTATGGAAAACTATGGTGGAAACATTTCTGTCATCAGCGAAGTAGGGAAGGGATCTACCTTCGAGTTGGTTTTTCCAAGTTCATATCTCGGATGAATATTCTAAAAAAGAATATGTAATTTTCTTAAATCAGAAGATAAAGACAATTTTTTTCAAAGCTCCATAAGCCTAAGGTAAAAAAAAGATGAGCTGAGATTATATCTCAGCTCATCACTATCTATATAAAAAGGAGCTATCCACTAGAATGTCATGCCGTACCCTACTGATAATGTCCAACCGCTGTGCTTGCCTCCTGCGTCTATAAGAAAGTCATCACTTATCAGATCCGTAAATGAAGTGTTGTATCCACCTTCTACCATCCAATGCCCTGTGCCGTAAGGAACCTTCACGCCTGCTACTGCATTTCCTCCTAGTTGCCATCTGTTGAAATTAGGACTTGATAATTCTAAAGGTGTAGAGCTAACATTGAAGCTGAGTATTGCATTGACTCTGGTGTCTATAGAACCTGAGGTAGCATATGATACACTCGGTCCAGCACCTATATATGGTTGTACTGTTTTACTATTTCCAAGGTGAGCTTTTAGCATTAGAGGTACTTCTACATACTGCACTTGTGTTACTGCACTAGCGCCTATTCCTAGGTCTATCCCGAGTAAGTCAATTCCAGTCCCTGCTGACACTTTGAATCCTTTTCTTCTGGCTAATACGCCTGTACTAAAGCTCAATAAGTTGTCTAATGAATGGTCGACAATAATGCCTCCTGTCAAGCTTGTAATTGGTTTACTAGCGAGCAGTGCGCCTGCGTCAGTCCCTAGTGCCAGATTAGTAGAGGTATTACTAGAATGTACACCTATCATACCTGTTACTGTCGTCTGACCATAGCTCAAAGTTGTTATTATGATTGCCATCGTTATTAATAGTCCCTTTTTCATGATATGATATTTTATAGGTTAAATAATATATGTACAGTCATGACGGAGCCACAGGCTATAAATTGGTTAAGGCAGCGTTAATTGAAATAAAAGATGTATTAAATAGATGGAATCAGTATAAATGACTCTAATGTGTAGGAAATGAAGAAGAATACTTGGGACAACAAAAAAGACCTTCCTGGAAGAGAAGGTCTAATACTGTTTTTGGACATTGAAGTCCTCAAAAAAAGGTGTTTAAAAGTTTCAAAACCAATCTGACGAGGGGTTTGTCTTCGGTCTTTTATTTATGTTTTGTATCGATTCTAATCACGGTAAAAAATATTGCAGCCCAAGAGCCTATCAAACCTAATCCACCTAGAGGCGTCAGAAGACCGATTATTTTCGGTAGTCCACCTCCCCACAAGTGCTGCAATGCTAAGATATAAAGGCTTCCTGAGAATAATAGAATACCGACCAAGAAATATAATCCTATGTAGAAAAGTCCTTTGATACGATAGATTCTATAGAGTAGTGCGGTGCAGAAGAGTGAGATTGTATGGTAAAAGTGATATTCTACCCCAGTCTTATATGCAGATAATGACTTTGCGGGAAGACGTTCTGCTAGATAATGACTGCCAAAGGCACCGAAAATTACTGCCAGTGTGCCCAGTGCAGCGGTGATTAGAATAAGGAGTTTAAATTTTGATTGCATTCAATCACTAATTTATAACGAAAAGATGAAAATGAATCTTCCTCATATACTTTAGTTTCTAAAGGCTGAATTTCTACGCCACTCGCCAATCTATTTCTTTCTGACCCTGCTTTCGAAGGATTTCATTGGTCTTAGAAAAGTGGGCACAGCCACTGAATGCATTCCTCGCCAAAGGGGAAGGATGCGCTGCCTTGAGTACATGGTGTTTCGATTCGTCTATCAGACTAGCTTTGCTCTTGGCAAAATTTCCCCACAGCAAAAAGATAAGTCCTTCTTTATGATCAGAAAGTGATCTGATGACGCCATCAGTGAATTGCTGCCAGCCTATCTTAGCATGACTCCCTGCATTGCCCGCCTGTACAGTAAGTATGGCATTCAGTAGCAATACGCCTTGGGATGCCCAATGGGTGAGGTCTCCATGCTGAGCGGGTGGGATATTAAGGTCTTGATTTATTTCTTTATAAATGTTCTTAAGGGAGGGCGGTACGGTGACACCTTTGGGTACAGAGAAGGAGAGGCCCATCGCTTGGCCCTGTCTGTGATAGGGGTCCTGTCCGATTATGACAACTTTGGTTTTATTTAGCGGGGTTAGATTGAAAGCATTGAATATCATGGCACTTGGTGGATATATCGTGTTGCCAGCGCTTTTGTCTGCAAGAATAGCCGCTTTTATCTCATCAAAATAAGATGACTCAAATTCTTTCCAGAGCAATTTTTTCCACGAAGATTCTATCTGCACATTGGTTGGATCCATGACGAAGGTCTTAAGTTTGCAAGGTCGACATTTTGATCATAATGAAAGGATATTTTGGATTGAGAATTTTATGACTATCAGAAACCGCATGTTTGGAGAGACAACGATGGGGGAGGTTCGTATTTACTTTCTGGAGAACTCATTGGGTACATCCATAGGGATACTGAATTATGGTGGGATCATCCAGTCACTAGTGGTAAGAGATAGAGAAGGGATAGAAAGAGACGTGGTCCTAGGTTACGATAAGATAGAGCAGTATCTGACGGATACAATCTTTAATGGGGGTATTATAGGGCGGTACGCTAATCGAATTAGTGATGGTCGATTTTCGATAGATGGAAAATCATATCAACTCTCCTGTAATCATGGTGGTCATCATTTGCATGGAGGTCATAAGGGATTTGATAAAAAATTATGGTCAGTAGAAGAGGATTCGGATTTACATTCCATTAGATTAAGATTGACCAGTGAGGATGGAGACGAAGGATATCCTGGGCGGCTAGAAGCCTTGGTAAGGTATACCTTGGATGATAACAATCGATTAATTATAGATTACTCAGCCACGACTGATAAGGCCACTCCTGTCAGCCTCACCAATCACAGCTATTTCAATCTCAATGGTGCGGGTACCGGAACGATATATAATCACCATTTGCAGCTTCATTCTGATGAGATATTGGAAGTAGATGATAAGTTTATTCCTACTGGGAAGTTTATAGAAGTGAAGGGTACATCATTTGATTTTAGACAGTCTGAGATATTGGAGAAATATCTGACTAATGAGAAGCCCTTATTACAACAGACGAATGGGTACGATCATCAGTTTGTGTTGAATAATCAGAACATAAAGGCAGATGCAGAAGTCTTTAGCTTGGAATCTGGTCTCGTGCTAAAGATGAAAACCACAGCACCAGGCGTACAGTTGTATACCGCTAATGGCATAGGCGATATAATGGGTAAGCATAATCAACAGTATCATAATCATTGTGCTTTTTGCTTAGAAGCCCAATCGCATCCTGATGCTCCTAACCATCCGCACTTCCCTAATACTATCTTGCATCCTGGAGAAAAATACCAATCGCAGACCGTGTACCATTTTTCTGTTAGAGAATAGTATCACGATTATCATAATACGCTGGTAACCAATTGAGTAGTAGGCACATTAAGGTAGGATAAGTGGATAGATTTATGTACTATTGCGCCCCCATAATCCTATCTTCCCTTTTTTGGTCATTAATATAGATGACTATCAATTTTTTCAATTATAAGAAAATGACACAATCAATCAGTTTTATCAAACCGAAATTTCGCTTTGCTATTTTGCTGTTTTATGTATTAGGCTCTGTAGCCTGTGGTACCTCTGGTGCTGACAAAGTAGGAGATTGGCAAATAGAATTTACGCCAGGATCGGCTGACTATTATGCTGCCTTACATATGTTATCTAGATCTTCAGGGGAATACAAGCAAATGTATGCTCATGATGGCAAGTGGAATGTTAATCCTAATGTCCCTTCTCCTAAAACTTCTATCGCGAAGGGGGATATGAGAATGCAATATGTACTGCCTACTATATCTACTTTACCTACGCTGAACTTATACTCTGGATCTACTGGCCAGTGGGAGCAGTTCTATCTTAACGCCGGCGAATGGCTCAAGAACGACAATTTCACTCAGCCTAATATTGGTATAACAAAAGCAGACTTGAATATGGAATTTATTCCTGCTACAAGTTCTGCTTTATAAGTATTGATTGTGACTGTTGGGAATACCAAAAAGATAGTGATTTTCTATTTCAAATATGGACAAAGGAGAAATAATAAATTCTTCACGAAAGGAAATAGTTTGTAAATAAAAATAATTAGAATGGAAATGTGATCAAATGTTTTTAAATTTTTTTTTGTTTTTTTTTTTATTTTTTTATTTTTTTTTTTTTTTTTTTTTTTGATCACAATGTGATGTTCTAGGGAAGTAGACCACATGATATAATCAGTTAGTCGGATAAGTTAGCCATGATTAAAAGTTGTGGTATCGACATTATTCCCAATCGATTACATTAAAACCTGTTTTGAAGAAATAAACATTAGTCCAATTGGAGATAACCATATTCCATTTGTGTCTATATATTTGCCATCACTTCACTTAATCTAAAATGTAGAAAAATGACCTGGATAGAAAAACTCTTAGTTATCACAGTAATATTAATGTCTTCCACTACAGTCTTTTCTCAGACTATAGAATGTATAGGCGAATTTGCATCAGGCACAGAAAGCTCCTATAATAATTCGAATACGCTTTTTAATGGTGAGATTTATTTTGATGGAACTAACACCTTTGATTTAATTAAATACAATGACGATAACCGCGCTTTTACTTTAGTAGAAGATTTGGAACCTTCATTTGTAGCCATTACCCATGTGGAATCTAATGAAGAGGCCTTGTTTTATATCGGGAGTTTTTTTAGTGAGCAAAGGGTTTATCATGTCAGTGATAACTCTGATTCAGGATCTTTTGTAGTTGAGTTTGAAGGTAGTATAGATCAGCGGGTTGTCATTGAGTCTGGATTGGTCGTCATAGAAGAGAATAACGCAGATAATTTAAAGAATGGTTTCTTTATAGATAACCAAGGTGCTGCACCCGTAGAAATAATGAACGGTATAGATAATAGGCAAGACTTTGCGATTTCTCAGAGTCGAAATATTGCTATAATTTCTCCTGAGAGTATAGATGATTTCGAAGATGGCGTTTTCTTTTATGATACGGAGGCAGGAGAAGCCGTGGAAGCAGAAATGGTGATTACAGATGCTTGTAATCTAATTACAGAGGCACGAGGGTTTCAAGATTTTATATTCTATAGATGTGGAGGAAGTAATTTCATATACAGTCATGAGACACAATCATCATCTTCAGTAAGTGTTAGTCGAGATGACCTCCACTGTGTAGGCGAGTCTGATGATTTTCTTTTTATGGCATTTCAATTTGGTAGTCTATATGCCGTTAATAAGGAAACGCTAAGAGCGGAGAGAATAGCTAATGATATGGCGGTTTTTCCTGAATTTGTAGTGTTTAATAATTTTGCATATTACAATAACGCCAATCAGATTACCGTACATAATGGATCAGAAGAAATAGATTTCGCTTCTGAAGTAGGAGATAATGACAATCTACTAAGAGTAGAGACACTGAATCAGCAGATACATGTAATCGTTGAGTCTGGCTCTTTTTCATACGAACTCTTCGTTCTAAATGAGTCAACTAAAGCTGCCGAACTGATTACAGATTTAAATCCGTTTGGAGATCTTGCGTTCCACCTTCTAAATGAGAGTATCATTTTTGCAAATAGGGATTCAGATAAAGGACAAGAATTTTTCAGATTGACATACAATCCGAGTTCGACAGATGATGATGTGCAAAATCTTGAATTGAGTTTAATTCCAAATCCTACATCAGCCCAAGTTACCGTAGATTTAGAAGGTGATATCTCTATTAGTTCATTTCAGGTTATTAATAAGTTAGGACAAGTTGTGGATGCAGGACCTTACAATCGAGATATAGACCTCTCTGACCTTAATGCAGGATTTTATTATATCAGACTCTTTATGGAGAATGGACATCAAGAAGTATTGCCAGTCTCTAAAATCTAAGTATCTGAATCAGGCGATTCGTAATAATTAGGTGACCTATACTATTTGAAACTAGAAATATTTTCATTCTTGCCCATCAGCAAGGTAGGATACTCGTGTTAGACTGGTAGAAAGAATAGCAATTTCAAGAAATACCTCGAATCGGGATTCAAGATTCAGTTACCTTTATATCATGTCAGAGAAGCGGCCTACATCAGACTGGTTACCCATCACAAAAAAAGAGCTTGATTACAGAGAGTGGTCAGAGCTAGATGTGGTACTTATATCTGGAGACGCTTATGTAGACCATCCCGCATTTGGTACAGCAGTTATAGGACGTATTCTGGAGGACCTTGGACTGAGGGTGGCTATCGTTCCACAACCTAACTGGCAAGATGACCTTAGGGACTTTAAAAAATTTGGACGGCCTAAGATGTTTTTCGGCGTGACCTCAGGGTGTATGGATACGATGGTGAATCACTATACTGCCTCTAGACGAAAGCGATCTTCTGATGCCTATACGCCAGGTGGGAAAGCTGGTTTCAGACCAGATTACAGCACGACTGTTTATACCAAGATTTTAAAGGAGCTGTATCCTGATGTGCCTGTTCTGTTGGGGGGTATAGAAGCTTCGTTGCGAAGAGTAACTCACTATGACTACTGGGCGGATAAGTTGTTCGCCAATATATTAACAGAAAGTGGGGCGGACATGTTAGTCTATGGTATGGGGGAGCCTCCACTCAAAGAGATTGTAAGGTTGCTAAAAAAAGGCGTGCCTTTCAGTTCTATGAAGACCATTCCTCAGACGGCGATATTACATTCTAAAGAAGTAGAGCTTCCAAAAAACAAATCTTGGGAAGACTTAAGGCTCCATTCTCACGAAAAATGCCTGAAGGACAAGATTGCTTTTGCCGCTAACTTCAAGCATGTAGAACAGGAGTCTAACAAGGTCAATGCTAAGCGACTAGTACAAGGGATAGGGGAGCATAACTTGATTATCAATCCGCCCTATCCTCCGATGACAGAAGATCAGATAGACGGTTCTTTTGATTTGCCATACACAAGGTTACCCCATCCTAAATACAATAAGAGAGGAAGCATTCCAGCCTATGAAATGATACGGTTCTCTATCAATATGCATAGAGGATGTTTTGGTGGTTGTAGTTTCTGTACCATCTCTGCTCATCAGGGAAAATTTGTAGCCAGTAGAAGCGAATCCTCTATAATGAAAGAGGTAGAAGCTGTCACTAAAATGCCGGATTACAAAGGCTATATAAGTGATCTGGGAGGCCCCTCTGCCAATATGTATCGCATGAAAGGCAAAGTACAGTCCATCTGTGATAGATGTGTAGCACCGTCTTGCATTCACCCAGTGATATGCAGCAACCTGGATACCAGTCATAAGCCTTTGACAGAGATTTACAGAAAGGTGGATGCACATCCTGAAGTGAAGAAGGCCTTTGTCAGCAGTGGTATTAGATATGACTTGGTGGTGGAAGAATACAATAAGGGACACGATGGTAGTCTGGACGAATACATGGATCAGCTCGTCAGTAGGCATGTCTGCGGCAGATTGAAAGTCGCTCCCGAGCATACGTCGGATGAGACCTTGAAGGTGATGCGTAAGCCATCATTCAAGCACTTCCATTCTTTTAAGAAGAAGTATGAAGCTGCAAATAAACGGCACAATCTCAATCAACCGCTCATTCCATACTTCATATCTAGTCACCCAGGGAGTACGGAGGAGGAAATGGCCAACTTGGCCTCAGAAACCAAGGAATTAGGATTCAGACTAGAACAAGTGCAGGACTTTACGCCAACCCCTATGACTGTAGCCACTGTAATCTATTATACGGGAGTCCATCCCTACACACTGAAGCCTATTTATACCGCCAAATCATTAAAGCAGAAGAAAAACCAACATCTTTTCTTCTTTTGGTATAAAAGAGAGAATTATCGACTTATCAGAGAAAAGCTCAACAATATGGGCAGACCTGATTTGGTGGAAAAACTGCTAAATGAACGTAAAAAGCAGCAAAAAAGGACCATTATAAAGGCTAAAGCACGCCAAAAACAAAAGAAACGCCGATAACTATTAACGGTTAGTATTCAGCCTTTCGAGACATTTATAGGGTTTTTTCGGTAGGTCTCGGTGTTATTTTTTCCTAAACATGTGACCTTTTTACCATTTCCAGCGTTATATAGTCAAATGTATATATATAATTCTTTGAAAAATAAGATGTTATGGTAAGTAGAAATCAATATACAAAGCACGTTAAGTCTGAAGTCATTCTTCAGTTGTTATCCATGCACCAGAAGTTTCACAATTATCTGGACAGACTGGTATTAAAGACTGAGGATAACAATATAATCTCAGCTTTAATTAACATTAGAAGAGTAAATGTTGACTGTATTACAAAGTATACAGATTTGCTTTCTAGAGGGAGATTTTTATCTGTGCATGAGAAAATTGAAATCCCTGTAAAACATCTTACATCTCCACAGGAGGATGATATGACGATGTGGAATATCCATGGGCAACTGGCAAGATTTGTTCCTTTATATCAGAAGCAGCTTAGGAATCCGAGTATATCCAAAGTACAGCGGATGATAGTGGCGCATAACTATGATACCTTAGTCAAACTCAAAGAGCAATTGCTGCACCCTGTAAATGAGTTGGCATTAGAAGATCACGGTGCTAGCCTGGTATAATTCCAACTAGCATCATCTGACATAGTATACCGATATCTGTCATGATATCTGTTTTCTCTACCTTGCCAAAATTCTATTGTCGCAGGCATTATAATATAACCTCCCCAGTGATGTGGGAGCGGGATAGGGTCTACGTCCTCAAAACGCTTTTCCACTTCTTCACGCTTGTCTTTAAGATAATGTTCTTTTATCTCCTGACTTTGTGGAGAAGCCCAAGCACTGATTTGGCTTCCTCTAGGTCTAGAATGGAAGTAATTGATGGATTGAGCTTCTGATATTTTCACTACCATTCCTTCTATTCTCACCTGCCGCTCTAATTCTTTCCAGAAAAACAAAAGGGCAGCTTGCGGATTAGTCGCCAGCTCTTGGCCTTTTCTACTCGCATAATTAGAATAAAAGATAAATCCCTCAGGGCTAAAACCTTTGAGCAAAACGACTCTCGCAGAAGGTTGTCCTTGCATATCTGCAGTAGCTAATATCATTGAATTAGGCTCATCTATTTTCGCTCTCTCGGCATCTTGATACCATCTCTCGAATTGGATGATAGGGTCAGAGGACAACTCATCTCTAGTGAGCATGTCTTGACTGTATTTTTTTCTCTTGTCAGATAAATCATTCATATATCTCAGTATTCTTTAGCACTATTTCTATTTCAATCTGCAATAATAACTTCTTTTGGTCGACTCCTTTTAGTGAAAGACACTGTTTTTAAACGATATGCAAGCCAATACATTGCAGGAACGACTAATAGCGTCAAGAATGTAGCAAATATAATCCCGTAAATTATCGTCCAAGCCATTGGACCCCACATGGCCGTATTGTCGCCTCCAAGAAAAAACTGAGGATCCAGCTCTCTAACAAAGGAGAAGAAATTGAAATTAAACCCAATGGCCAAAGGTATAAGACCGAGGACAGTAGTAATCGCCGTGAGTATTACTGGTCTCAATCTTGTAGCACCGCCTTCTATAATACACTCTTTGATATCTGCTCTTGTTAGATCAGCTAGGTTCTCTACTTCCATACTTTCCTTCTTTCGCTGAATCAAAAGATTGATATAGTCTATGAGTACAATCGCATTATTCACTACTATACCAGCCAAGGATATTATACCCACACCAGTAAATATGACATTGATGGTCTTACCGGTAATTGCATAGCCTATAAATACCCCTATCGTACTAAAGAGAACAGATAAGATTATAATGAATGGAGAGTAAATCGAATTAAACTGAGTAACCAAGATGATGAATATGATGAACAGTGCTACTAGAAAAGCAGTACCCAAAAATGCAGTGTCTTCAGCTTGTTGCTTTTGTTCTCCTGTAAACACATAATCATACCCGTCAGGTAATTCATAACTTGTGAGATAATCCTCTAACTCAGCCACAATCTGATTAGCGTTATATCCTTCAGTAACATTCGATGCCAAAGTAATCACTCTCGTTGTCTCAGTTCTTTTGATTGTATTATAAGTGGTGGAATACCTGAAGCTAGCAACAGATGATATAGGCACTTGTTTTATTCGACCATCTGACTGATCTCTGAATGTGATACGTTGATTGATGAGATCTGTAATATTATTCCGACTATCCTCACTTAATCTTAGGATAATAGGATATTCATCTTCACCTACTTTGTATTTTGATATTTCTTTACCAAACACAGAAGTTCTAAGTGCTGAAGCTATCTGGCCTGTACTGATTCCGTATCTCCGTGTAGCGTCTCTGTCTACATCCACAAGTAGTTCTGGTTTCTCTAATTGCATATCTACCTGCAGTTCTTCTATACCGTTAATATTTTGGTCTTCAATATTCTTCAAAAGTTTACTTGAAATAACGATGAGTGAATCTACATTATCACCTCTGATTTCTAAATTAATCGGTTTACCCGTTGGTGGGCCATTTGCGTTTTGGTCCACAGTAATATTGACGCCTGGATGTCCCTGAATTTCTTCTGATATCTTATTAAGAATATCTCGGGTCGATATGCCATCTCTAAATTTGTATTCCAGGAATGTGACTGTTATCCTTGCCCGATATGGCGTAACACCAGGTTCAGGAGGTTGGTTAGGGTCTGTAGTGTTTTCGCCTATTAATGTAAGGACAGACTCTACGATAGACTCATAAGGTTCTATCACCTTATTGATTTTAGATTCTATTTCTTTTGTAGCCAGATTAGTCGCTTCTATATCTGCACCAAATGGCAACTCCACAAAAATATTCACATATAATGGATCTGCTTCTGGAAAGAAATCCACTTTAGGTTTACTAGCTGCGAGGAGAGCGATGGCGCCTGCCATTATTAGAAAGGTGCCTATTAAGGTAAGACCTGGATTATATCCTTTCAGTATAAATCGGATAAATTTATTGTATACCTTTTCCAATCTTGGTATGAGTGTACTTTGGAATTTGACAGACAAGGGCCTGAGAAGGAAATGATATATTATTGTGAGAATGGTTGTCAAGCCTAGTAAATTTCTAATCCATTCTTTTTCGGCTACATGAGCCATAGCAGCAATCACCAGCATGACAATACAGCCGATGAGAACATTTTTTGTTTGACGTCTCTTGGCTGCCTTTGTATGATTGAGTTCATCTACTTTCATAAATCGACTTGTGAGCACTGGATTTATGACAAGAGCCACAAAGAGAGATGAGCTCAATACGATTATTAGTGTGATAGGAAGGTATTGCATGAATACTCCCATGATACCTGGCCACATTACAAGTGGGATGAAGGCCGCTAGGGTAGTTGCGGTAGACGCGATTATAGGCCAAGCTACTTCTCCTGCGCCATACTTAGCCGCCTTGAGTGGTTCGTATCCTTCTTGTACATATCGATAGATATTTTCCACGACCACTATTCCATTATCTACAAGCAGTCCTAGTGCTAGAATCAAACCGAAGAGCACTACAATGTTCATCGTTACGCCTGTTAAGTATAATATCATTATGCCTGTCAGCATAGACAAGGGTATAGCTAATCCGACAAAAAGGGCATTCCGTAGCCCTAGGAAAAACAATAGAACCAGTGTCACTAGTATGACACCGGAAATAATACTGTTTTCTAAGTTGCTTACTTCATTCTTTGTGTAGACAGAAAGGTCGTTGAATAACTTTATTGATAAGCCTTTTGGCACCTTTTCTCTTTCCTCATCCAGAACGAGTTTTATTTTTTCTGCCGTGGACAAAAGGTTTTCGCCAGATCGCTTTATAATTTCTAGTGCGATGACAGGCTCACCATCTGATCGGGAGTAAGATTTTCTTTCTTCAAAACCATAGATGACCTCACCTATATCCTTTAGGTAAATTGGTTTTTGTCTCTCTGCAGTTATAATGAGATTCTCTATTTCTGAAATGTTGCCAAACTCACCCAGTACTCTGACAGATCTTCTGTTTTTCTTGTTAGTTAATTCACCGCCAGACATAGTGATGTTTTCACGCATGATGGCAGTTTCCACATCTTGGAAACTAATTTGTTGTGCTTGCATCTTGAGCAAGTCCATATTGATCTTAACTTCTCTTTCTTGATCTCCACTCATTTTTGCTTCAGACACTTCGGATAGATTTTCCAGTTTGTCTTGTATGTACTCGGCGTGCGATCGCAGCTCATCCATATTGTAATTGCCGGACACATTGACTGTCATTATCGGAATCTTAGTCAAATCAAAATCTACAATTTCAGGATCATTGTCGAGGTCTGTGGGTAGTTCTGCCCGGTCTACAGCATCTTTAACTTTTCTAAGCGCATACTCAGAATCTATGTCAGACTGGAATTCTGCAATTATTACAGAAAAATCTTGCATAGAATTTGACTTTAGAGATTTGATTCCAGCGATTGAATTAACCTCCTTTTCTATAGGTCGTGTGATAAGATTTTCTATGTCTTCAGCAGAGTTACCAAAATGTGGTGCCGTTACAGTTATTGTAGGAAGTGCAGCCTCTGGGTACTGCTCCTTTGGCATATCTGTATAACTGCGAACACCAAACAGAAGGATCATAAAAGTCAGTAAGAAGATGCTTGTTGCATTATCTACCGCTAGTGTACTTAGTTTGAATTCTCTTAGTTTGTTTTTAACCTTCTGCACCATAGGATTTGATTGTGGGGTTTATAACATCGTTATCCGTTATATTCTTACTGCCTTCTGTTATAAGCTGATCACCACTCTGTAACCCGACAAGGACTATAGCAGTTTCTCCATTACTTTCACCCAGCTCTATTAGCACTTTTTTGGCTATTGATTTACCGCCTTCTTCCTTTATGATATAGACATATTTATTTCCGTTCACATCATCTTGCACAGTATTGATTGGAATGATGACGGCATCTTTTTCTGTATAATCATTGAATTTGGCTTGAGCCATTAAGTTAGGTTTTAGTTGGCCACTAAGACTACTTGTATTCATTTCCACTTTGAATGTTCTATTGGCAGGATCTATCGTTCTACCGATCATTGTGATTTTGTTCTTGGTTGTCTTGTCCAGAGCAGGGAAGTAGACTTCTACGTCATCGCCTTTCTTAATAGAGCCGAGCAAGGACTCCTGCAAGTCAGCTACGATTTTGACTTTAGAAGTATTCATAATTTGGACGATAGGCATACCCGGTCCTGCTGTTTCACCTTGTTTGAGGAATTGCATATCTACGATACCACTGATAGGGGCATAGACATATTTCTTACTTATCTGACTTTTAAGCGTTTCCAGAGATTTTTCGATCCTCTCTTTATTGTTCTTCGCTTCTAGATATTGCATTTCAGATCCTATATTCTGTTGCCATAATTTATTCTGACGTTCATATACGGTAGTTGCAAGTGAGAGGGAAGTTTCTATTTCTGAAATTTGTGTCTCTAAGGTAGTCATGTCCGTTGTAGCTATAACTTGTCCCTTTCTTACAGACTGTCCTTCTTTCACACCTAAGGAGATAATTCTACCTCCGATGGCAGAACTGGCATTGACGACATCATCAGCAGCTATCTGAGCTTGGATTTCGATGTATCTTTTGAATTCCTGAGGTTGTAAGTTTATAGCTTCTACCTCTATAGGATCTTTTTCCTTCGGAGGCTCCAGCTTTTCTATTTCTTTAGTGACTTCTGATATCGAGGCCTCTAGTTCTTTGAGCTCTTGCTTTTTAGCACTTAAGTATTTTTTCATTCCAGCTAGATCTTCTGGAATAGTATCTTGTTTACATGACCCTAAGAATAGTACACAACCAATAACAAGGAGTAGTATATAATTGATTTTATTTGGCATAGTCGATATTTATAATTGTCCTAGAGCAATGTCTAGATCCGTTTTTGTAATGAGTAATTGGTATAAAGAATTGATGTATTCTGACTGAGCGGTGAAGAGCTCATTTTCTGCTTGTGTTACTTCCAGGCTGGACCCAACACCTTCTTTGAATTTTATTTTTGTCGTCGCATGTATCTCTTCATTCAGTACTAATAGTTTTCTAGAACTTGAGAGTGATTCTTTAGCAGTGATATATTGAAGACGGGCAGTCTGTACTTGCATCTCTATGCCTCTTTCAAATTCTTGCTTTTGAATATCTATACGTTGCCCTTCTATTTCCGCTTGCTGTATTTGAGACTTTTTAAGCTTGCCATCTGTGATAGGAACATTAACGGAGAGACCGACAGAAAGGGTAGGGATTAATCCATTTTCATTACCATCAAAAAGACTATTCCTTTGGATACTTTCACTGGCGTTCGCTCTTGCCACCAAGCTTGGCAGGTAACTTCTGTTAAGTCTTTCTATATTCAGATTGTTAAGTTCTTTTCCCATTTCTATCTCTGAGTAAATGGCGTGATTGTCATAATTGATAGCAGCGTTCAGATCTATATTCTCTATGCTCATCTTATCTACTATTTCTTGCAAGTCTTGAGTCAGCGTCAATTCTTGGGAGAGGGGATAGGCCATCTGAAATTTAAGTAACTCTTTATTAAGTGCAATCAACTGATCAATTTTTGATATTTCAGATTCTAGTCTTTCTTTCGATAGATTAAGTCGCCTCACTTCTAACTGTTCTATGAATCCACTCTCGTAATACGCTTCAGCTTCTGTCAATGTACTTTGTATAGACCCTTGATTTTTTTCTAGTATCTTTTTGTTCTCTTCGCTGATAAGGACATTGATGTAAGCCTTAGTAATTGCTGCGGTTATTTCTTCTTTGGCGATGTCTAGTTTTTTTGTACTAAGCTCTTTAAATAATTTGGCGGCTTTTAACCCAGTGAGGTATGATCCATCAAATAAGAGCATCGTAGCATCTACCCTTGCCGTTAGATTGTTTCTTGTAAATGGAGAAAATTCAAAAGATTGGAAAGGACCTGGTGGAAAGGTGACTTCTCCAGGAAATTCTGTTATAAGTGCATCATATACCACAGGTGTGATGAAATCTTCCACAGGGCTTGCGGGAGCATATACATAGTAAGTGTAATCTATACCCGCATTCACTTGAGGCAGTCCTATGGATTTAAATTCGTTTACTTGGGACTCGGCAGTTTGCACGTCCAATCCAGCCATTTCGGTGTTACTGCTATTGGCAATAGCATAGTCTACTGCTTCCTTTAGATTAAAAGCAGATTGTGTAAATGCACTAAAGGATAAAGAAAGTAATATGGTGATTGTCGAGATTTTCATAGGCTAATCATTTACTGAGATATTTTTGAAGTTGTTTTCGTCCTGTGTTGTTTATGATACCATTCAAATGATAAAGCATGGCTGATTCATATACTTCAGATTGAGATAAGAGGGTGCTTTGAGAAAAGTCCCCATCCGCAACCACTTTAGATATATTGACAAAGAGTTTTGGGATAATATCTGTCCTGATTTCTTTTCTGTATAGACCTTCTTCTATGCCACGTAATAGGTTTTGCTGGATATGCTTTTCTATAAATTTGAAGTGGCCTTTATCTATAAGTTCCCATGTTTCTGGGTGGTACTTTTTTAGGTCGTACGTCAGCGAAGGTTTCATTGACTTAAGTATGCTATTCACGTGTTTGACTATGGATATCATCTCATCTAAGGCATTGATGGATTTCTCTACTATGTCAGTTATAAACTGTTCTTCTTTCTCTATATGTGCCGAGACAACGGAGTGGACTAAGCCTTTCTTATTCTGGACTAGGTTATATATGGTCTTTTTTGAAATTCCTAGCATTCTAGCAATATCATCCATGCTCACGCTTTTAACACCATATTTCAGAAATAGCTCATGAGCTGAGTCGAGCAATTTTTTTTGTGCAGTTGTAGACATGACACAAAATTATGAATAAAAAACCTAGGAAACTATAAGCTTGTTTAAAGTTTCCATGGTTTTTATATGAAATATGTAGGGATTAGTAGAATAGTAAAGTAGTAGACACTCGAGGTGTCTTGATGTTAGACCAAATTTAAAATGTAATCTCTATTAGAGTATGCTACCTCATCACCGTCACCGTCCCTATCCGCACTATTTCTTCCCCATCTATTTCCAGAAGCACTCTGTAGACATAGACACCAGAAGCAGCTTCTCTATTATTAATTCTGCCATTCCATCCTATTGTCGCATCATTTGTAATAAAGACAATACTGCCCCAGCGATCGTATATTTCCATGGACTGGAGGAGTTGGCTTCCAGGCCCTAGAGGACGGAAAATACCATCGTCACTAGTAAGATTAGGATTGAAAATGGTAGGTATGAAAATCTCAGAATCTGGTTGTACAATTATCCGTTGTATGCTTGTAAACTCACAGCCAGAATCAATAGCTGTTCTGGTTAACGTAAAAGTGGTTGTGGAGTCTAGGTTCACCGTAACCTGAGGACAAGAACTCTCACACAATATCCCATTAGCGGAAGACCAGAATATTGGATTGTATTCTAAAGTATCGAAAGGACTTTCTAATATAATTTCTTCACCTTGAGTAGCACTAAGGTCATCCAACATTTCTGGTTCTATAATATTCGACTCTATTTCGAATGAGTCCATCAATATTGGCGCAAAAAAACTAGTCACTAATAGCTGGTAAGAACCAATATCTAAGCCTTCGAAAGTATGATCAAATGGCAATGAAGTGACCAAACTATCTAGAGTATTACCAACTCCAAATATTATTAAGTTAAATGGTATTAAATCTATAGGTCCATTTACAGATATTCGAGCAGAGCCATCCGATACTTGAGGACAGGTTGTGGATTCCACTTCTATCACTGACCTAAGCGAACAATCTTCATTCTGTCCGAGTTCAGTAGTAATTATTTCGATGTCTGGACAAGATGTCCCATTAGGAATTTCCATCTCTATAGTTCCGACATCTGTAGGGTCGCAAGTGATAAGTGTGAAATTAGATATGATGCGTGGAAGGGCTGTAACTTCGAAAGCGCTTGATGCTGTACAACCATTATTGTCTGTAATGGTAACGGCGTATATACCTGCAGACGTGGCATCAAAGGTGCTACTAGTAGAGCCGTCAGCCCATAGATGCGTAACGCCAGGCGTTGTTTCTTCTAATACTGTGTTGTCTCCCTCACATATTTCAGCCATTCCTTCTATCTCTGAAGTAAGTCTGACAGTCTCATCTACTATAATAGATTGTATTCCCTCACACCCGTTGTCATCCGTAACGGTAACTGAATAACTGCCACCCTCTGTTATCGCCAACGTACTTTCGGTAGAGCTATCAGACCATAGATAGGTTGCAAAAGTTTCTGACAGGCTAAGTGTTACTGGATTATCATTGCATATTATAGGAGCGGGATTAAATTCAGGCGCTGGCCTTGCAAATTCTGTGACCGTAAATGACAGTGTATTAGAACAACCTACATCATCAGTAACGGTGAGACTATAAGCACCAGCCTCGCTGATCGTGTCTGTCTCTGAGGTATTTCCACTGCTCCACTCATGCTGTACAAATTGTCCGACCGTTCCAAGAATCAAAGAATCACCTGGACAAAATTCGAGTGCATTATCTAGTTCTATTATTGGTCTTGAAGATTCAGAAACATTGATCGTATTTGAAGAAGTACAGCCAAAATCATCTGTGACTGTTACACCATATTCTCCTGGGATAGTCACAGAAATATTATCATCTGAACTGCCCGTATTCCATAATATGTTTTCAGTGGTGTTCACTTCTAGTATTGTGTTACTTCCTTCGCAGAAGAGGCTATCTCCGATTATTTGCGGAGCCATGATAATCACCTCATCAATCTCTACAGCACTTATTTGTTGGCAACCATTACTAGACGTAACTGTCACAGAATAACTGCCACTGGCATCTATAGTAATATCTCTGGTGGTAGCCCCAGTACTCCAGTTATAGGTGTCATATTCCGAAGAAGTTGCAATCGTCTGCGTCCCATCAGGACATAAGGTGTCCTGACTCATTATTTCTAATGGTGCATCCTGGAAAAAATTAAGGGCAACTATAATTGTTGTGTCACAGGCATCAGGATTGCTGGGTATAATTATATTATCTGTTGCATTGTTCTGATGATAAGCGGTACCATTTATAACTAGGGTATCTCCTGGACAGAGTGTTCGGTTTTCATCTATCGTAATACCACCAGTAAATTGTTTTGTTATGACATAATTGTAAGCCATGCAACCTCCTACGTCTATCTTTCCAGTACTTTGAGTCAGATCAAAGGTGTGAATACCTCGGCTAAGATTGTCATCTAGAAATTGTGTGAATCCACTACATTGATCATTTATAATATTGCTGTCCTTCTCATAGATATCTACGGCGATATCAAAGGTGGTCGTAGTGCTAGGCAAATTCCGTATATCAAATCCAATATCGAAATTTCCACATTCATTATCAGATACGGTATCATCTATAGGCTCTCCATCCCTTGGTCCCGTTACTTGACTCTGATCCCCATAGTGTGAAGTATATAAAAGGGCACCTCCTGGTAGAAATATATCAAGCTTTGGATCTAGGCCATTACTGTCGTTATAATCGCAACCTGCTTTGTAATCTATACTGACAAAATCTATCCTAATATCTTGCGTGCACTGTGCAGACAAAGACACGATGCCGAGAAGAATAATTGCAATAGAAAAGAAAAGAGATTTCAAGGAAGAAATTTTTGAATTATGTTACTATTTAAGACGTAATTATTCCTTATTGGTTACATTAATTCTGTCCTATAGACTCAAAAAGCCCTATGACTGTCTTTATCATAGGGCTTATTGAAGTTGCAGCAGAAAAATCTACTGTTTTGTAACTCTTGTAAGAATTTGTTGGTCTGCTGAGACATCTACCTTTACTAGATAAATCCCTTTAGGATAATGGTATAAGGATACCATTCCCTTATAGGTGTCGTCAAAAGTGGCGATACTTGCTCTCTGCACTATCTTACCATCTAGATTATACACCGTCACCGGTAAGGTAATTCTATCAGTATCGAGACCGGTTATATTGATATTAAATTCTCCAGTAGTAGGATTAGGGAATATAATGATACTACCATCTTCTCCTATGTCTTGGACTGCAGTCCCTCCTGTAATATTTACAACTGAAGAAAATTCACATCCTAATCCATCGCGAACAACGACGGTGTAATTTCCGCTTGGCAAATTTTCAAATGTATTATCAGATTGGAACGTATTCCCTCCATCTATGCTGTACTCAAAATTAGGCCCTCTTCCATTAGTTACTTCTACGAGTATGGCACCACCACTTGTGCTTGATGCATTTTCTACTATAATATCTGCCAGTAGATTGCACTCGAATTCTATACAGAATTCATTTGTTTCTTCTATTCCAAAATTAGGATTGATAATGGACACTAATATCATTCCATTTTCATCCAATATTTGGTAACCGCCATCATCAAAACCAACTGCAGTAAGTCCATCTCCAAAAACATCATAGATTTCGAATCGATAACATTCAGAGGCGTTTAGGCAAAACTGAGTAAGTATATTTGTGAAGCCGGCATCTCCTGCCAGAGTACCATTACTAGATGCAACAAGTTCATCGGTAGAGGCATTGAATAGTCCCCAACTTGTCTCTGTAGGAAATCCATCTGCGAAAAGATTCAATACTACTGGAGTGCCGGTGGTCAGGGCTGCTACGAATCTGTTTGCAGAATTATCACCAGGAATCTCATCTATACCATTGTTTGGTTGACTCACTTCGACGACAATATCATTACTTCCTATCTGGAGATTACCTATGGTGGCTTGAACTAGAGTTTCTTCCCCAGAAGCCAGCGTTTCTTCTAGTACGAACTGCTGATCCATTACACCATTGACATTAATTGTAATCGTAGATTGGGTGACGACATCTGCCCCTTGATTGGATACCAAGAAAGAAATATCTGAAGTCTCTCCACATATGGACTCGAAAGGTGTTTGTACATCAGATACAGCCAAATCTAAAAATGGAATATGATTTACTATAGGTCTTATGGTGTCATTGCCTATGAACTCATCTGCTTCAAATGTGGCAAAAACTTTAAAGTTATATTCTCCTAACTCGGATAAATCTGCAGTCTGGGAAAACTCATGAGTCATTTCTTCATTAAATGCTAAAGTAATCGGTAGTATCTCTTCTACTACTGGATTATTCTCTAACTGATATCCCACTCTAATATTAGAAGCTGGGTTGACACCTGAATTTCTAATATTGATAGTGATCGTCTCGGAAGATGTCAGTCCAGCGCCTGTCTCTGGTGTGACCAGTTGTACAGGTGATACATCAAAATCAGAATTCTGAGCTTGGAATGAGACTATTCGAGTTGCTGTGCTTCCATTCTGAGCATAAGCACCCGTATACCAAAATACATTTGGATTGACAGGGTCTGTGGTAATGTGCGAATAATCAGAGAATCTTCCGAAGGTATTTAAACCTCCATTGCCTTGTACAATTGGTATTTCTCCAAGTGTCATCATGCCTGGTGGGTCAGTGCTTAATCTACCAGTGATAGCAATTCCTACTGCTTGTATTGATGAAGATGTACTATACGCCATCCCAATATTTCCACTTGCATCTATTGCAATTCCACACATAAATCTATGCAAACCGTCATCAGGGCTGAAGGTACCTTCTTGGAACAAGGACCAATTGCTGCCTGCTGTCTTTCTTAGTTCCATCCATCTTATTCCTGCAAGGTCGTCGCCATCGGTGGCATCAGAAATGAAGTTTAGGACCATACTTTCATGTGTTCCAAAATTTCGATAGTGAGGCTGGAAGGTCACGATTTCTGGTAAGCCATCCAAACCGGCATCGCCTATCTGAGGTATACAAGAGAACCCGACCCCTTCTTCTCTACATGGATTAGCGTCATAAGGAGAAACATCTAATCTGGTTCTTCGAGTAGCAACTGTTTCATCTATCCAGTCTATGATATATTCGTCTACAATTATTTGGTCTTCAGACTGACCGGTCGTCCATGAAGCATCAGCAAGGCTTACGGTACATGGAGGAGTGTCATCTGCAGGAGGTGTAATACCAGACCAATCTACTGGCGTACTGACTATAAATGGTTGTTCTGAACCATTAGTCCCATTGACTTGTGTAGCAAGAATTCTGACATTCTGAGCACCACTAGTAATTTCATCTCTATTGATAAAGTAGGCATCTAGAACACCTGCACCACCTTCATTTGTAGTAACTACATAAGCATTATTCCAAATAGAATACTTTGGATAATCTGGAAAAAATTGGGTATTAAATGAATATACATTGTAGGTGCCAAGTGGATCAGATGTTTCTGATACAGCTACCAACAATCTATTTCCTCCTCCGAAACTAGGAAATTCAGTAATTACCCATTGACTCTTTTCTTGGTCATATAGGATGATAGGATCTCCACCTGAAACAGCATTTACGGGTCCCCATAGTGAAGTGCCTGAGAAT
>CAZIMH010000018.1:0-23937 GCA_964540155.1 uncultured Saprospiraceae bacterium | reverse complement strand
GGACCCTATGTCGAAAGTTGTCCAGAATTATTTGATGACTATAATCTACAGATTTACAATAGATGGGGTAAGCAGGTTTTTGAAACCACATTTGTAGAGCAGCGGTGGAGTGGTAGTCTCGACAATCAAGGGGAGCGATTAGAAGAAGAAGTATACTTCTGGCAAGCCACCTATAACGGTATTACAAATCATGGTAATGTGACTCTAGTAAGGAACAATTAGAGATAAAATTAAAGTGTATTTATTTATTATCTAGAAAAGTTGGCTTATCTAGAAGTAGGTGTATCATATAGCACCATAGCCAACTCATTTATGCCTTCTAGCGGCTCATCTCTGGTGTATTGGCTTAGCTCGATTCCATATTTTCCTGGCTCTGGAAACTTAAAATTGTCTAGCAGATATACTTTCAGCTTGCATGCTTCTCCAGAGCAGTTGCCCACCCATTTGCCTTTGTTGGTAGCTAAGTCTACAGATAACTTTTCTTCACTCTTAGTTCCGTCTGGAAAATGAGTACTGATTGAGAAATAAATATTCTCGTATCGGTAGGTCGTCTGATGATCTATAATCAGTTGGAGCTCATATATAGCGGAGGTATCTGTAATCTCCGGATTAAATCTAATGTCGTTGTCACTGCTCCACCCTAAGGGATTAATCTCGATTGATTCTTCGAAGTAGGGGCTAGGTCCACAACCCATCCATACCAAAATACATATGCCTAATAGCCCCCGCACTACTCGAAGTATTCTTTCATTCTAGCAAAGAATCCTTTCTGGTCCTTACCAGCCTTCGGTTGGAAGGAAGGCATGGACCTCATTTTCTCTAATAGTTGATTCTCTTCATCGGTGAGGTTCTTTGGTGTCCAGACATTTACATTAATCAGTTGGTCACCTTTACCACCATAGCCTTGGACTGAAGGAACGCCTTTCTCTCTCAGTCTGAATATCTTTCCTGGCGGTGTGCCTGCAGGAATAGTGATTTTTACTTTCTTCTTAAGAGTCGGCACTTCTACCGATGTGCCTAGGACTGCATCAGCATAGTTCAGAAATAGGTCATACATAATATTCTGGCCATCTCTGCTGAAATGTTCATGCTGTTTCTCTTCTATTGCCACTAGGAGGTCTCCTGCAGGGCCCCCATTTTTCCCAGCATTTCCAAATCCTCTTTTAGATAACTGCATACCCTCCTCCATGCCTGCCGGTATTTCTATCTCTATGGTCTCATCACTCATAGTACGACCTTCACCTCTACATGAGGTACACTTACTCGTAATCTGGTTTCCAGAGCCATTACAGGTAGGGCATACCGTTGTCGTCTGCATCTGCCCTAGGAAGGTAGACTTGACTTGTCTTACATAACCAGAACCACCACAAGTGCCACAGGTAGAGACGGCCTTGCTATCTTTTGCGCCGGAGCCACTACAGGTGTCACAAGTAGAATGTTTCTTCATTTTAATTTTCTTGGTCACCCCTTCCGCTATTTCTTCTAGTGTTAGCTTGACCTTAATCCGCATATTGGTACCCTTCTGACCACTGCTTCTTCTCCTGGAGCTTCCTCCAAAGAAACTTTCAAATGGGCTGCCACTGTCTCCGAAGATATCACTGAAATTGGCGAATATGTCTTCCATATTCATCCCACCGCCACCAAATCCACCTTGTGGGTCTACTCCTCTATGACCAAAGCGATCATACCGGGCTCTCTTCTGGTCATCACTCAGCACCTCGTAGGCTTCAGCTGCTTCTTTAAACTTATCTTCAGCTGCTTTATCACCAGGATTTTTGTCTGGGTGATATTTCATCGCCACTTTCCGATAAGCTTTCTTTATCTCCTTGGCATCCGCTCCTTTGGATACACCAAGGACCTCATAATAATCTCTTTTAGCCATAATAATGCTTTAGCACTTTGTAGGTACTTATTTACCTACGACAACTTTTGCAAATCGAATAATCTTGTCATTCATGTGATACCCTTTTTCTACCGTATCTATAATTTTGCCTTTCATATCGTCGGAAGGTGCTGGTATCTCTGTGATTGCTTCATGCAATTCCGGGTCAAAGGTTACTCCCGTGGTCTCCATCGGTACGACACCCATGTTTTTCATAACAGCGTATAACTTATTATAGACCATTAATACGCCATCGCTTAATTGCTCTTCTGAGGATTCGTCTTCTGCACTTTTCTTCGCTCTGTCAAAATCATCCAAGATGGGTAAGATCTTATTGATTGTATCTTGGCCAGCTGTCTTCAGTAGGTCCAGCCTTTCTTTCATCGTCCGCTTCTTGAAATTCTCAAACTCGGCAAATAGGCGCAAATGCTTGTCCTTCGATTCTGCCAATTCGGCTTTCATTTCCTCTATCTCTTTCTTCGAACTGGATCGACGTTTTGATTTTTTTTTAGGTTTCTCCTTTGTTTCTGCGTTGTTTTCTGATTGTTCATCAGTCTTTACGTCTGTTTCTGGTGTTTCGTCACCTGTCATCTTTAGCTTATTTTTTATTGTATGTAACAAACCTTTTGCCATAGCTTAATTGCGGTCATTTTGGCAGAAAAATCTTAATTCTTGTGTCATTTTTGGAATGGGGTCAAAGATATAAGTCCTAATGGACCTTTTATTATTTGAGTTTAGAACTGAGATAGGACGCTATTTCTTGTTTAGACTCATTGACACTTATAATATCGCCTTGGGGGCTTATCAGGAACTTAGAAGGGACATCAGAGACATTATACTTCAGCGCCAAAGCATCTGTAAGGACTAACTTAGCTATTCTCACAATCTGATATTTCCAGATAAATCCATCTTTATCTACGGCTCTTTTCCATCTCCTGTCGTTTTTCTCCAGCGCTATAGTTACCACTTCAAAACCTGAAGCATCTTTAAATTGCTTGCCATTAAATTCATTGTGTAAAGCCACTAAATTAGGATTGTCCCTTCTACATGGTGGACACCATGATCCCCAAAAATCCAATAAAACATATTGTCCCTTCAAGTCAGAAAGAGAAAAGGCACTGCCATCTATAAGTTCAGCATCGAAGGCTGGTGCCCTGTTACCACTATTATGTTCAGGACCTCTTGTCAGAATAAGGTAGGTAATAATGACACCAACAATAATGACCATTGGTAAAATCTTCTTCATCTAAGCATTTCTATGTTTTTGAATAAAAATAGCATCAAATCTATCTGAAACCTCAGGCAATTCTCTGCGAAAAGCCGTCTCTACATTAAAGTACAAATTAATCAAAACTGCCATTGCGTCTACCTCTTTAAACCCCAATGTGTTGGTTATCGTTCGCTTATCCTGAGGAGATATCCTTTCTATGTGCTCCCATATATCATTGGGTAAATCTGGATAGTTCTCAGTGGGATTGGATTTGATAAAAGCCTCTGCATAGGCATGCCAAGCCACCTCATAATGCGCTCCCCGCTGTACAATCGCTTTCTCTACATGCTCTAGTGATAGGATGACAACACCATCCTCTGCAAAGGTCTCCATTGTATGAAGGAACTTGTAGCGTGGAGAAGGGAAGGGATGCTTGTACAATACGATTCTTTCCCAGTCTTTGAAATCCTTTTTTGTCCTTCTATATGTCATCGTTGCAGGAATCTGAGAAATCAGCATTTTTATATCATAAGGCACACTGTCATAATCTGTTTCCATCCCTTTTCCTGAATAGGCTCTTCCTTCAGTAAAGAGAAACAGTTGGTTATTAAATTCAGTTTTCTCATCTGGGTTCAATGCCGCATATCTGGGATTAATTTTATTAAGCATTGATATTAACTTATCATCTAATTCTACTGGATTCCGACTAAACCACCAATAATCTATCTGAGGAGAAAAAAGATATATAAGGACCAATAACGTGATAGGAATCACTATATAAATTATAGCCGATGACGTCTGATCTTTATAAGCTATATAGCCTATTAATATCAGGACCAATGCGATTGGCACAGCTATAATCATAGATAACTTGTATATCCTCATATAGGAAAGAATTTATTAGGCTGAAAGATAATGAAACGTATTGGTTATTGCTTTCAATCTATATTTGTGCACAAATGTCATTTACTCTAGAGAAAAAAGATGAGAAAAGTGGTGCCCGTGCGGGCACGCTACTCACTGATCATGGTGCAATAAAGACACCCATATTCATGCCGGTAGGCACCCAAGCAACCGTTAAGGCCATGACACAAGAGCAGCTAATTGCTGATGTCAAAGCCCAAATTATTCTAGGTAATACCTATCACCTCTACCTCAGACCAGGCACAGATATAATAGAAGGCGCTGGTGGCCTCCATAAATTTATGAAGTGGGAAAAGCCTATCCTTACTGATTCTGGTGGTTATCAGGTATACTCCCTCAGTGACCGGAGAAAAATCTTAGAAGAAGGCGCTCGATTCTCTTCACATGTAGATGGTAGCAAGCACCTCTTTACGCCTGAAAATGTGGTGGATATTCAGCGGAAGATCGGTGCAGATATCATTATGGCTTTTGATGAATGTACGCCGTATCCCTGTGATTATAAGTATGCAAAAAGATCCCTAGGACTGACCCATAGGTGGTTAGATAGAGGTATTGCTCGTGTAGATAGTACCCAGTCTTTGTATGGCCATCATCAGATATGGGCGCCCATCGTGCAGGGCAGCACGTACAAAGATCTTCGTATAGAGTCCTGCGAGTATATAGCAAGCAAGGGAAGAGAGATTAATGCCATCGGTGGCCTTTCAGTAGGTGAGCCTCATCATGAGCTATATGCAATGACGGAAGTATGTACCGGTATCCTGCCGTCTGACAAGCCTCGATATCTTATGGGAGTGGGTTTGCCAGAAAATATCCTGGAATGCATCTCCCTAGGTATAGATATGTTTGATTGCGTCTTACCTACTAGAAATGCGCGACATGGCCTATTGTATACTTCTGAAGGTGTTATAAATATAAAAAATGCCAAATGGGCTGACGACTTCTCACCTATAGACGCTAAGTCAGATAATCATTTTAGCCAAACCTACTCCAAAGCCTACCTTAAGCACCTCTTTAAGGTCAATGAGATGCTTGGCTTCACGATCGCCAGTATTCATAACTTGCGTTTCTACCTATGGCTTGTAGAGACTGCTAGAGAGAAGATTATAGCAGGTGATTTTGTAATCTGGAGAGATAATCTGTTATCTAAAGTGTCCAAAAGATTATAATTCAATTGTGTTAGAATTTTAATACATCGAATATTGTAAGATAGCTTCACGTTCTATAATCCGATATCAAAAAGATAGACTTATATATCATCAAAAAGTATTTCAGCAGTTTCTTTTTCACGATGCTGCTGATATCTATGATTTCTATTGTCATTGATATTAGTGAAAAGATTCACAAGTATATAGATGCTGAATTATCTACCCTAGAGATTATAACGGGTTATTATGTGGCATTCATTCCTTGGATAAACGGATTGATGTGGCCTCTTTTTTCATTGATTGCCGTCATCTTTTTTACTTCCAGACTTGCCAGAAACACTGAAATAGTCGCCATGCTTAGCGCCGGCATGAGCTTTAGGCGTATACTCATTCCTTATGCGCTTGCCAGTTCTGTGTTGGCAGCTGCGTTTTGGGTAGGCAAGAATTATGTCATTCCATACAGTAATAAGAAGAAGAACGATTTTGAGATAGAGCACTTATCAAAAAGAAGCATCAAAACCCTAAATACAGAGATTCATTTCTTTCTCAATGAAAATGAGAAGGTCTATATCAGGTACTATAAAAAAAGAGATACCACTGCACAAGGCTTTAGGTTGGAAACTTTTGAAGATGGGCGCTTAGTCAAGACAATTCAATCTGAAAAATTGATTTTCAAAGCGGAGCCCAATGAATGGACTATCAAAGACTACAAAATCAGGACATTTAAGGATATGGATGAAACGTTAGTCATCGCCAAAGGCATGAGCATAGACACCGTCCTGAATCTTACACCTTCAGATTTTGTACAGAATTTGAAAATAATGGAAAACATGACAACTGGTGACCTGGAGGACTATGTGGCACGACAAACAGAAAAAGGCGTCGCCGTTCCTAAAAACTTTATTATCCAATTACACCAGCGAAATTCTGAACCTTTCTCCATTATTATCCTTACAATAATTGGTGTGGCCGTTGCGTCAAGGAAAATACGTGGCGGTATGGGTTTGCATCTAGCCTTAGGCGTAATTATTGGTGCAGCTTTTGTTGTAATAAGTCAGTTCTCTGCTACATTTTCCAACAATTTATCTATGTCTCCTGCCTGGGGTGCTTGGATTCCAAACATATTATTTGGACTCATCGCTTGGGTATTGGTTCTGAAATCACAAAAATAAATTCATACTAAATTAGCGGCATGCTATCTAAAGACATCAAACGTAAACTAAGAGGAGACCTTTTCAGATATCTGGATGGATTAGTAGTAGCTCCTGTGGCATATGCATTACATGATAAGGGAGTGCTGAGTCATCTTCTAGCTCATTCTAGCGCTTCCATCGCTGACTTGACAAGTAAATTCTCTGCCAATGAAGGATACCTCAATGTCGCTCTGAGAATTTTGTCCTCACAGGGATGGTTAGATATAACGCTTAACAATGACCAAGACACCGTCATCTATAATACCAATGAAAAATCTAAAATTGCTTTTGACCTTTGTCATTTATATGAAGGTGCTGTAGACCTGTTGGCGTTTTCAGGAAAATTTCATCCTAGACTCTTTAGACAAAAACCTTTCGAGAAGTTAGTGGCTATAATGGATAAGTATAAATCCAATTATGGATTAGAAGAAAGCACTGACCCACTTACAAACGAAATACAACAACAAGTCCTCAAACATATAGAAGGTAATATCTGCGCCCCATCTATCGTGGCTTTAGGGATGAATGGTATGTTTCATAAGTACTTTATGGAAGCTTATTTCATGCCGGAAGAGTTTCATGAGAAGGCAGAAAGCTTCCGCATGCTGCTGGATTTCTTTTCGTATTTGGGTTGGTTCGAAAAGAAAAATGACACTTTCGGTTTCACGGAAGAAGGCCTATTTTTCGCAAGGAGGGCCAGTGCTTTTGGTGTGACTGTATCTTATAGTGCCACATTCAGACACGTTGGCGAATTGATATTCGGTAATCCTAAGATATTATGGGATGTTCCTGAAGGCTCAGACGAAATTCATGTAGATAGGACAATGAATGTGTGGGGAAGTGGTGGCGCTCATAGTACCTACTTCAAGAAAGTAGATGAGATTATCATATCTATATTCAATAAGCCTATAGATCAGCAACCAAAGGGTATCGTGGACATGGGTTGTGGTAATGGTGCTTATCTGGAACATCTGTATAATGTAATAGAGCAACAAACAGAGAGGGGTAAAGTGCTAGAGGACCACCCCTTGTTTCTTGTTGGGGCTGACTATAACCAAGCGGCGCTCAAAGTTACCAGAGCTAATCTTATCCAGGCTAATATCTGGGCAAAAGTAATCTGGGGAGATATCGGTCGTCCTGATTTATTGGCAAAGGACTTAGAAGAAAATTACAATATCCAATTACAAGACCTACTCAATGTAAGAACCTTTCTTGACCACAATAGAATCTGGGAACAACCCGCAAGCGTACCCGACAACAATGTTAGTATGTCAAGCGGTGCCTTCGGATTTAGAGGCAGGAGATTGTCTAACAATGAAGTCGAAGAAAATCTATTGCTGCACTTTAAAAAGTGGGCACCATATGTAAAGAAATATGGCCTGCTTGTTATAGAACTGCATACAGTACCACCACAGCTTGTGGCACAAAACATAGGACGAACTGCTGCTACCGCCTATGATGGTACACATGGATTTTCTGATCAGTATATCCTGGAATTGGACGTATTTAAATCAGTCGCTGCCCGTGCAGGACTGCATGGCGATTCTAAGTACGAAAGTCGATTTCCCGATTCGCCCTTGGCGTCTGTATCTATTAATCTGCTTAAAGAGCGCTAGACTTATTCAACGTAAACGATCTCTCGGAGAAACTTCAGAACCAGTGATATCTCAAAAGTTATATTTCTGATCCTTGCTTGATTCAATCCTAAATTGGGCAACTCGGGTCTGTCATACTGGAAAGAAACATCTGGACTAATGGAGAATTCTATAGCAGGTGTAAAGAAATCCGTCCCTCCAAATTCAAAACCCCCGCCGACTGTAAGTCCATAATTGAAGCTATTCACAAAAAGAGGATCTGGAAATGGACATCTATTTGTCGTCGTAGTAATGGAACAAAAGTCAATTAAAACCTGCTCTAGATTATTCGATAAAGTGTATTCTGCCCTGAGCCCTAAAAGATAATAAACCCCAGCAGAAAAGTTGGTTGGGATACTTTTTTTGGCGCCAACCATCAAACTTATGTTTTGAAATTTATACCCTGTCTGTAAGGTGTTGAAGTTGAAAGTGTTATTTCTGATACTACTACCTCTATTGTGTAGACCTAACTGGGCAAACAATGATCCTCGGTCGTCCAGGTCCAAGCTTTCTACGAATACATTGCCATGAAAAGTTAGAAGTGCGCTTCTGTCATTCTCATTCCAATTTTGGTTGGCCAATGTAAATCCTCCTTTAGCTCCGAAGTGAAAACCATCCTGAGCAACGCCTATATTCAATGCGCCGAATAACCCAATAAATAGAATAAGAACAAATCTTAACATTTCAGACTTCATCTTTCATAAGATTTTGTGGCCCTAAGTTAAAATATATATTCTTCATCTACTGCTGCAGTGCCCTCAATCGGTGTCCGCGTAAAGGCAGGACGGCTCAGTATGCTGATTTTTTTCTTCAGGTATAATCTTTCACCATCTAGTGGTTCTGCATCTCTCGGAATTCTATTTCTAAGTCTAATCTTAGTCTCATCTAAATCATAAATCATAGCAATCTCCGCAATCGTCTCCCCTTTTTGTACTCTATGATAATGCTGGTCCTCTCGCAATACCTTTTTTGTTCTGTTACTGCTAGTCCTCTCTGAGTTACTGGTATTCGAAGGCTTATATTCTACGTTATCAGAAGCTTGCGGCTGCCCTTTTTCGATACTGACAGGTTCTGGCACCGTAGCCAGAATAGGCTCACCTTGTGCCCCATCATATTGGTACAATTCGTATTTGTGGATGAGGTTAATCAGTTTACTTGGATAGGCATTATCTGTAGCATACCCTGCTTTTTTGAGCCCATAAGCCCACCCTTCATAGTCTCCTTGAGTTAGATTAAACAGAAATGCATATCTGTTTTGATCTGTCAAAAATGCACTATGGGCATAGAATGATTCTGATGCGTTGTCAAATTTCCTGAAACAACTTTTGATGAGATTTCCTTTATCATCGTGGTCATCATCTTCTCTGTAGAATGTCTGACCACTCCAAGCACCACCACATTTGATTCCAAAGTGATTATTGGCTTCTACGGCAAGCGTGCTACTACCGCTACCCGATTCTAATAGTCCCTGCGCCAGCTTAATACTTGCAGGAATGCCTGTTCGCTCCATCTCTGAGATGGCTATACTCTTATATTTCTCTATATAGGTGAGTGCAGGATTGTCTCCAGCCTTAATCGTCCCATAAGAGACAAAAAATAATAAAATCAGGGTGGTTTTCATATGAGGAATATTTTGCATATGAAAGGTGCAAAAATGATGCCCTTCTATATGAAAACCTAGTAAAATGTTAAGGTGACATCCCCCAGTAGCTACGACTATATTTCTTCCTTGTCTATATTCTGTACAAGTTCTACTAGCATGCCATTGGTGCCTTTCGGGTGGAGAAAGCAGACCAGCTTGTTGTCTGCGCCCATAATGGCTTTCTCGTGTAACAATCGGAAGCCTTCCTTTTTCAGTCTTTCCATCTCCATCTGGATATCTGTCACTGCAAAGGCAATGTGATGAAAACCTTCGCCTCTCTTTTCTATAAACTTATTGATGACGCCATCCTCTGTAGTAGATTGGACTAATTCAATTTTATTGTTCCCTAATCTCAGAAAGGAGGTGATTACGTTCTGAGATTCTACTTCTTCCCGCTTATATACTTGTGTATCAAACAACTTCTCAAATAGGGGTTCGCTCAGGTTTAAATCTTTGACTGCGATGCCTATATGTTCTATTTTCTTCATTCTGTAAGCGCTAGATGTGCCTTTTTGTTAAGATATTCTAAGGGCTGGGCTGGTTTTTTTAATTCTCAGTTAAAGGTAGTCATTCCAAATGTTGAAAAGTTATATTTGTTAAGGTCACCATAGTGTGATTCCCAATGAAAATCTATAATGGATAAAAAAATCATAGTACTGATAGTCATTGTAATGTCAATAGCCCTGCTTGGGATTGCCATTACACAGTTTATTTGGATCAAAGCACAAGTTGATTTAGACGAACAGAACTTTGATGATAAGGTGACAATGGCTATGAATAGTGTCAAGGTCAGACTTACAGAAGACACAGAAGAGCCCCAATTTGTCACTGACTTTTTAAGAAAAAAACAAAAGTCTTCCCTTTTTGGTACCGAGTCTAATGCCTTGTCCAAGATGTTGGCCTCTAAAAACAATAAGCTGAACAGAACGATAGAACTGGCTGGAAACATCAAGAACCTATATCCGGACGATTTGTTGGAAACCATCAATAAAATCAATCTTGATCGATACATTAAAGAGGCCTTAAAGGATCAATCTATTGCCTTGAAATACGATTATGGCGTCTATTCTAACAAACAACGGGATTTTGTAATCAGAAATGGAAAATTTGCTGTTTTGGTGCCGAGTGAGAGTAGTTCAGCGATTCGGAATGATAAGGGCCTCAATGATTCTAAGCATATGGTCCAACTTTTTAATGACAATGATAATTCCCCTGGCTTTCTCAAGGTTTTCTTCCCCGGTCAGCGTTCTTGGCTCTGGGCGAAAGTGGTTCCATCACTCTTAAGCTCTCTTCTATTTACTAGTTTAATACTAATGTGTTTTGCATACACCGTATTTATTATATTCAGACAGAAGAAGGTTTCTGAAATGAAAACCGACTTCATTAATAATATGACCCACGAATTCAAAACACCAATTGCAACTATCTCTCTTGCAACTGATTCCATTACGAATAATACGGTGATAAAAAGTGAAGATAAAATCAAGCGTTTCGTTGGCATTATAAAGCAGGAGAACAAGAGAATGCTTAATCAGGTGGAGAAGGTGTTACAAATGGCCAGGATAGACAAAGAGGAGTTTGAACTAAAATATACAGACGTCAATATCAATGACGTCGTCAGCCAAGCAGCCATAAATAGTCGACTCAAGATTCAAAAACGTGAAGGCAAACTAACCGAAGAACTAAAGGCTTCGTCCCCAATTATCAAAGCTGATGTAACCCATATATCCAATATTATCCATAATTTGTTGGATAACGCTGAAAAATACTCCAATGAAAAACCAAAAATTAACATTCGTACAAAAAGTAACTCTACTGGGGTTATTGTTGAAATAGAGGACAACGGTATCGGCATGACTAAAGACTCATTGAAACACATTTTCGATAAGTTTTACCGCGTACATACAGGAAATAGGCACGATGTAAAAGGTTTTGGATTAGGATTAAGTTATGTTAAAGCACTTGTAGAAGCACACAAGGGAGAAATAAAGGTTTCTTCTGAATTAGGGAAGGGTACTTTGTTTACCATTTTTTTTCCTTTTAACCAAACCTTAAGTGAGTAGTGTGTGACTAAATAAGACTTTTAACATCTAAATACTGTTAACACCCTTTTTATCAACCTATTGACACTACTATGTCCAACAACGAAAAACGAATATTACTTGTCGAAGATGACCAAAACTTTGGAGACGTACTCCGGTCATATCTAGAAATGCACGAGTACGAAGTAGATTTAGCCCAGGACGGCGAGGAAGGGCTTCTTAAGTATAACAAAGGGAACTATGCACTTTGCATTCTCGATGTCATGATGCCAAAGAAAGATGGCTTCACTTTAGCTAAGGAAATCAGAGAAAAAGACAAAGACATCCCCCTTATATTCTTAACCGCTAAGTCCCTCAAAGAAGATGTATTAGAAGGCTTCAAAATAGGAGCTGATGACTATATCACAAAGCCATTCAACTCAGAAGAGTTGTTGCTAAGGGTCCAAGCTATTCTTAGAAGAGCTGGTGAAAAAGAAGATCCAAAAGAAGATGTAAAAGAATTTACTCTTGGTGATTATCACTTTAACTATCCTCTTAGAATATTGACTTTTAAGAACGCAGAGGGAGAAACATCGAAAGACAACCTATCTCCGAAAGAAGCGCATCTATTAAGATTATTCTGTATACACAAGAATAATGTTCTAGAGAGATCAGTGGCTTTGACCAAAATATGGGGAGAAGATAATTACTTCACTGCCCGAAGTATGGATGTCTTTGTGACGAAGCTTAGAAAGTATCTGAAGAAGGACGAAAAGCTTGAAATAGTAAACATCCATGGCAATGGTTTCCGTTTAATTGACAGATCAGAAGCCGTCATTGAGTAAAATAAAACTTACAGATATAAATAAAAGCAGGTGACCGTTTTGGTCACCTGCTTTTTTTCTGACGTCAATACAAAGCTTTCCATTAACTTTAAATGTCAATATAAGAAGCTCTAATAAGTTTGCCCTTTATGAGAAAACCAATTCTAATCTTATTTATATCCTCACTCATTTCTTTATCTATGAAAGGACAAAATGACACAAAAATTATTTACGTAGGTGATCCTATGTGCTCGTGGTGTTATGGCCTGACGGATGAGCTCAAAACAGTGTTAGATCATTTTGAAGAAAAAGCAGAAGTGGCTTTTATAATGGGAGGCCTTAGACCATACTATGATGTTCCGATGAAGCAGATGAAAGATTTTTTGGCCGGTCATTGGGAACAAGTCTATAAAGCTACTGGGCAGGAATTCACCTATGGTATTCTGGATAGAACTGATCTCAATTATGACACAGAACCCCCATGTCGGGCTGTGGTAGTATATAGAACTTTGGGTGGAAAAGATGTAGCAAAATTCTTTAAGGATATTCAGAGGTCCTTCTATTACAATAATGATGATCCCAATGACGTGACAACCTATCTCCCATTGCTACAAGACAGTGGGATAAGTGCTGAGGACTTTGAAAGTGCATTTCACTCTGATGAAATGAAGCAATTGGTCAAAAAGGATTTTGAGAATGCAAACAGTCTTGGGGTTAGTTCATTTCCTACAATTCTCATAGAGCATAATGGAAAAACGATACTTGTTGCTCATGGTTATGCTACGTCTGAAAAAATAATCTCCAATATAAATAGAGTGATAAATTAGTTCAATAATAATTACGTCTGACCGACTTTCCGTGTTAGTTTATCTCTATTTTAATTCTATTTGTCTGAATATGGCAAACAATCGTAGAGTGCCATCGGTTACTTGTCTATTTTCTTGACTTCTTTCTCTTTATAGATTCAGTTTTATATAGCTGTTAATGTCCTGTTAAACAAAGACTTAGCAATAACTTAGAAGGGAACTACTTAGTTTGATTTGCACCAAGAACTACTAAATAAAAATTGGATGAAACAGATCTTATCAATGATATTTGCCGGATTGGTTGGAGGGATGGCAGCCATCTTAGTGACTTCTCAGAACTCGTCTAATACAATTACTGAAGTATCAGACAAGCCTTCATTTGTAAGAACGACCAACCAAAGTCCAAATACATTGGTGGCAGGATTTGATTTCGTAGAGGCTTCCGAAAAAGTAACACCAACAGTAGTACACATAGAAGCTTCTCAAAGCAAGACCTTGGCACAACAGGATTCAGGAAATAGAAACAGAGGAAGAAATTCTCCATTTGACTTTTTTGATTTTGATTTGGATGATTTCTTTGGACCACAGTTTTTTGGACCAAAAAATGGAACAGGGTCAGGAGTGATTATATCTAATGATGGATATATAGTTACAAATAATCATGTGGTAGGCTTTGCGGATGAAATCAAAGTTTCATTATCAGACAAACGGGAATTTGTGGCTCAGAAAATAGGCACAGACCCAAGCACAGATTTGGCCTTGCTTAAGATAAATGCGACTGACTTAGAGTATGTTTCATTTGCTGATTCGGACGAAGTGAAAGTGGGACAGTGGGTAGCCGCAATAGGTAATCCATTCAGTTATCTCAAATCTACAGTAACGGCAGGAATTGTATCTGCAAAAGGAAGAGATATAGACATCATACAAGGTGATAAGACGATAGAAGAATTCATACAAACAGATGCAGCCATAAATCCTGGAAACAGTGGCGGCGCATTAGTAAATCAGCAAGGCTATTTAATTGGAATAAATACAGCTATTGCGACACCAACAGGCGTATTTGCCGGCTACTCATTTGCCATTCCCTCTAATCTCGTTATGAGAATAGTAGATGACATAAAGGAGAATGGAGACATAAAAAGGGCAAGACTTGGCGTAGCTGGAGATACCGTAGATGATGAGCTTGTCACTGAGCAAAACTTATTGGTAGAACGAGGATTCTATATAGCTGAGTTGGAGCCTGGCAGTGCGGCCCAGTTAGCAGGGTTGTTACCAGGTGATGTTATCATCAGTGCCAACGGGGCAGAGATAGAAAATTTTGATGATTTGTCAGAGGTGATGGAATTTGCTAAAGTAGGGGATGTTGTAAATATTAAAGTCCAAAGAAAGAAGAAACAATTAGATTTTAGTCTAAGACTAAGAAAAGGATTGTAAGATAAAGTTGGTTTTTCGTTTTGTTTTGAGACGTCTGCCTTTCCCAAAGGCAGGCGTTTTTTTTGTCTCAGAGTCTAGGTGTTCAATTTATCCTATCTTAGATTCACCATGACTTCCCTCATCAAAACCATATACAACAACATTTTAGATTTGCTCTTCCCTGAGGTTTGTCTAGGGTGTGAAAAAGAGTTAGTTCAGGAAAGTGATGAATTATTCTGTCTGGATTGTCACAGCAAGGTGAGGCGTACTGATCACTTCAATAAGCAAGAAAATGACCTAATAAGCAGACTGGGACCAAGGGTCGACATTTCATTTGGTGCGGCGCTGTATAGCTTCATAAGGCAAGGCAAGATACGCCAGCTAGTACATGCCTTGAAATACGATAATCGATATGACATTGGTGTAAAACTCGGTGAAATCTATGGAAAGGCGCTTTTGAATTGTCCGTTTCATCACGGAGTAGACTTGCTCATTCCGATTCCCGTCCATAGAAATAAAAAAGCAAACCGAGGCTACAATCAAAGCATGGCCATTGCTGAGGGCATCTCGGCCATAACAGGTACAGCAATAGGGAAAAATATTCTTGTGAAATCCATTGAAATCAAATCTCAAACGCATAAAAACAGACAAGACAGATTTGATAATGTGCTGGACACATTTACACTCAAAAAAGAAAGGATACTCAGCGGTAAACGCATCATGATTATAGATGATGTATTAACCACAGGTGCTACTTTAGAGGCGGCCTATACTAAGTTAAAAAATGTACCAAATATCGAAATACAAATAGGAATAATTGCCCTAGCAGATGAATAACAAATTTATAGACATAATCAAATCAGAATATAACCTCAGGGTTATCGAAGAAAGCCTAAGCCGAATCAAACAATGCCTTAATGCACTAACTGAAGACGAAATATGGCATAGAGAAAATCCAAACACTAATTCCATTGGAAATCTTGTATTCCACCTGTGTGGAAATATCAGACAATATATTATTTCAGGTGTAGGAGGTGCAGCAGATATCCGAGTACGTCATATGGAGTTTGACACCTCAAGAAAGGAGTCTAAATCATTTCTGATAAACCTATTGGATCAAACGCTAACCGAATCCAACTCCGTAGTGCAATCACTGTCCCTAGATAAATTTGGAGAATCGGTAACTATTCAAGGCTTTAGTCACACCAGACTTAGTGCGATCATTCATGTGATAGAACACCTGTCTTATCATACCGGGCAAATTACCTTTTACACCAAGTATGTTAAGGACATTGATACCGCTTATTATGGGGGTTTAGACTTAGACGTAACGGCCTAAGTACTCACTCTCTGAATGTTTGCGCCTAAGGCATTGAGCCTGACGTCTATATTCTCATATCCCCTATCTATCTGCTGGATGTTTTCTATCGTACTGGTACCATTAGCTGATAGGGCTGCTATTAAGAGTGAGACACCCGCTCTTATATCAGGAGAGCTCATTCTTATCCCTCTCAACTTGCTCTTTCTATTGAGCCCTATTACCGTCGCTCTGTGAGGATCACAAAGAATAATCTGAGCACCCATGTCGATTAACTTATCCACGAAGAACAATCTACTCTCAAACATCTTTTGATGAATAAGAACACTGCCTTTGGCTTGAATGGCCGTCACTAGCAAAATACTGAGCAGGTCTGGTGTAAATCCTGGCCATGGTGCATCATACACCGTCAATATAGATCCATCAATAAAGTTCTGAATCTCATAATTTCTCTGCTTCGGGATTATTATATCATCATTCTTGAAGCTCATCTTGATACCCAACTTCTGGAAAGTAGCAGGGATGATTCCTAGCATATCCAGTTTTACATCCTTTATCGTGATCCCTGACCCTGTGATGGCAGCCAAACCGATTAAGCTACCGATTTCTATCATATCGGGTAGAATTCTATGCGTCGTGCCTTTAAGCGACCTCACGCCTTTTATGACGAGCCTATTGGAGCCTATTCCTTCAATTTTAGCGCCCATCTTTGTCAGCATCTTGCATAGTTGCTGCAGATAGGGCTCACAGGCTGCATTATATATAGTCGTCGTCCCTTTAGTAAGAACGGCAGCCATAACCATGTTGGCGGTCCCTGTCACAGAAATCTCCTCCATGTGTACATAAGTACCCTTGAGGTTTTTTCCCTCAAGGAAAAATTCATCGTTCTTCTCTTTGTATTTAAATTTCGCCCCTAAGGCTATGAAGCCATGGAAATGAGTATCTAGTCTCCTTCTACCGATTTTATCTCCTCCTGGCTTTGGAAGATATGCCTTACCGAATCTTGCCAATAGTGGTCCCATCAACATCACAGAACCTCTTATTTTCTTCGCTTCATTAAGATAATCCTTAGATGCAAAGTATTTCAAGTCTATGTCTTTGGCTATAAAACTGTATTTATTTTTATTGATACGCTTCACCACAACGCCAAGCCCATCCAAAAGTGAGATTAACCTGCGAACGTCTAGTATATCTGGGATATTAGAAATTGTAATCTTCTCTTTGGTTAAAAGGACCGCTGAGAGAATTTGGAGCGCTTCGTTTTTGGCTCCCTGTGGTGTTATCTCTCCAGATAATTTGGCATTTCCTTTAACTATAAATACTTCGTTTGACATACGCTTGCCTGTTAAGTGTTATTAAAGTAGGCCAAATTTACTCTATTATATGATGAAAATATATATGTGTTTGAAAATGGCGGGATATTAAGGAAAAACAATCTCTCGTAAAAAGCAGATTATGTAATCGTCCGAAGTTGTAATTTGTGTCACTATATTATGAAGAACTATTATGCGCTTCTAGGAGTAGATAGGTCAGCAACAGTCACAGACATTAAAAAGAACTATCGGAAACTTGCAGTTAGATATCATCCTGATAAAAGTAGTGACCCAGACTCCTCGACAAAGTTTATTGCCATCACGGAAGCCTATGATGTCTTAAGTAATAAAAAGAGACGTGCGGCATATGATCTTTATATATGGGAAACATTACGCCGAAAAAGGGAATCAAGAGAAGGATTTACTGCTGTTGTTCCACCACGTCAAAGTACACGTACTCGCAGAAACAAATTACAAAAACAGAGAGCTATCTTTTATCATAGCGCCAACAACTCCTCTAAAAAGTTATGGCTACTTATAAAGGAAAGCTTCATTGTTATATCCAGATACTATCTGTATTTCCTTGGTGGGACGCTTGCGCTAGTCATCATTAAGTCTCTTTCTAATGAACTAGGACCAGCCTTAGAAAATGGGATTGTATCTGGTATTATGATAGGGCTTTTTATTGCTGCTGCTATCTATTGCCTGATTAAAATACTTCAGCAATTCTATTCAGATATTAAGAAAGATATAGAAGCGCTTTCTGTGTTCTACAAAATATCTTCTGGGAAAGCGAGTGGTGCCATCTTATCTGCACTCACCGTCATATTAGTTGGTTATATAATCCTCCTAATCGTCTCTTTCTAAAACGCGATTATATTTAAATACGATTTAATTATTTTATGGGGTCGACTAACGTCTCCCTCTTCTTTTGTTGTTGTTGTTTCTGCCTCGGTTGTTTCGTCCTCGGTTGTTATGTCCTCCTCGACTATTATTTTGAGGTCTTCTCTTAGAAGGTCTGACTGCTTTTGCTAGAGTGTCCAGGGATGCATTCTCGCTTAGTACTAGTTGGCCTTTAGACATGGCTTTGAGGTCTTCTAAAACAATCTCATCACTGACGTAATGTTCTTTGTTCCAGTTCTTATAAGCCATTTTCATAAAGCCAGCAATCGTCTCCACAAAACCATCTTTGATTGGTCCGTCTTCCATCAATATTGCCTTTTCTATCAAAGACTTTACATTGTGTCCATAGTGCCTGAATCGACTATCAAATGTCGGGTATTCTACCCCGCTAGGTCTTTCTCGTGCAGCTTCCGGTTCTATAGATAACCCATCAGGTGCGGTTACTTTAATGTCGAATTCTGCTATCCTGAAGAAATGTTTCCATAATCTATTTCGGTATTCCTGAACGTTTTTATTCTGAGGATTCATCTGGTGCATAAGGTTTACCACCTGCTCTGCAAATTGCTGTCGCTCTTTGTCATCCTCTATTGTCTTACAATATTTAATAAGACTTTGGACGTGTCTCCCATGTTCTGGGATTATTAATGTCTCTGTTTGTGAATTATATTCTATATCTAGTTCCATAAGATAATTTCTTTCGTTTATGTGTTTTGTTCTTTGGGTTTTTATTCTACTGTGACTGATTTAGCCAGATTTCTTGGTTGGTCTACATGACATCCTCTCATGACGGCTATATGATAAGCCAATAACTGCAATGGGATTGTAGACAATAATGGTGACAATGGATCTTCGGTTTCCGGAATCTCTATTGTATAATCTGCAATCTCATTTATCTCCACATCCCCTTCATTTACGATGGCGATGACAACACCTTTCCTTGCTTTCACCTCTTGTATGTTGCTTAGTACTTTCTCGTAAGCACTCTTATTAGTAGCTACTACAATTACGGGCATATACATATCTATCAGCGCTATTGGCCCGTGTTTCATTTCCGCAGCTGGGTAGCCTTCTGCGTGGATATAGCTTATTTCTTTGAGTTTGAGTGCGCCTTCTAATGCCACTGGAAAATTATATCCCCTTCCTAAATAAAGTGCATTAGACGCATTTCTTATCTCCCCTGCAATAAACTTTATCTGTTCATCTTTAGTCAGAATCTTGGCAATCTTGGATGGAATAGATTCTAATTCTGCAAGCAGCTTTCTGAAGTAATTTTCAGGTATTAGGCCTTTATAATGCCCAAGATATATTGCCATCAGTGACAATACCGTGACTTGGCTTGTAAATGCTTTTGTAGACGCTACTCCTATTTCTGGACCTGCATGAATATATGAACCACAATGCGTTTCCCTTGCGATACTAGAGCCTATTACATTCACTAATCCATAACAAAGCGCCCCTTTGGCCTTGGCTAATTTGACCGCCGCCAAGGTGTCTGCCGTCTCTCCTGATTGTGAGAGCGCTATGACAAAATCCTTCTCATTGATAATCGGATTCCGATACCTAAACTCGCTGGCGTATTCTACTTCAGTAGGTATTCTTGCTAAATCTTCAAACAAGTATTCCCCTATCAGTGCAGCATGCCACGACGTCCCACAGGCCGTCATCACTATATGATCTGAATTAGCAATCCGATTGATATGCTGTGTCATACCCCCCAGAATAGCCCAACCCTCGCTGGCGTTAATCCTTCCTCTCATACTCTCCGCTACGGTAATGGGTTGCTGGAAAATTTCTTTGAGCATGAAGTGAGAATAACCCCCTTTGTCAAACTCATCAATCTTAAGCTCTAACTCTAGCACCTTTGGATCTAATACCTCATTGTCCAAGTTTCTGATTTCGTAATCTCCATTGCGTTGAATAGAGATGACTTCACCATCTTCAAGGTAGATGACCTTATTGGTAAACTTTATGATAGGAGACGCATCAGAGGCTAGAAAATATTCGTCATCTCCAATGCCAAACACTAATGGGCTGGACAGTTTAGCACCAACGATTTTGTCTGGATTAGTCTTGTCTATAACGACAATAGCGTAAGCGCCTACTACTTGATTAAGTGCCACCCTTACTGCTTCTTCTAATGATAGGTCCTTTTGTTTCTTAACCTCTTCTATCAGATGAATGAGTACTTCTGTATCTGTTTCAGATTCAAATATATGCCCGCGAGACTCTAGGGCTTTTTTTATAGCCGTATAGTTTTCTATAATTCCATTATGTATAATAGCCAGAGACCCGTCTCCAGATACATGTGGGTGGGCATTGACATTATTTGGTGGACCATGAGTCGCCCATCGGGTATGGGCTATTCCTAATGTGCCGTCTAAATCATCGCCGTGATTATCCATAATGTGTGACTCGAGGTCAGACACTTTGCCTTTCCTTTTTAGCACCTCCATGTCACCGTTAATTAGGGCAACACCAGCACTATCATACCCTCTGTATTCTAGTCTTTTGAGTCCTTCTATAAGAATAGGATATGCTTCCTTATTTCCTATGTATGCTACTATACCACACATCTATGTATTTATGGATTGGTGATTATTAAGTCTATCCCTAATGGAAAGTTTGGGTGGTCTGTGCCTAAGATTATAGACCGGTTAGGTCTTATTGCTTTCGATGAAGCAATCAAGAAAATGGTATCATTGGCAAACAAACCTTCTTTTATATTATTGAGGTGGTTTGTGATATCTATTACATAAGATTGAGCACTCTCACCATTTTCAAATATTTCTGTAATTGGGTTTTGCGGATCTAAGGGTGTACCTATTAGTAGCAAATCACCTTCCTCATCTCTAGCGAAGGGTAAAAAAGCTTCTATGGGATCGAGGTCTGGTTCATCCAAAATACTTGCTGTTAATCGAGCAGAATTAAGAATTATGTCTCCTAAGTTTCTTACCTCTGATACATCTATAGCAATATCCGTCCCTGATTGTGACTGCGCATAGAGCAATGACGGATTAGATGTACCCAGCGTTTGTCCAAGTTCACTTCCGTCAAAATCATTCGTGAAGTTGCTGTGTCTAATTCTACCAATAGGAATATTATAAACGACTCTAGTACTATCATCTGTAGTCATGAAGAAGGAAATATTGCCTGGTGAATTAGTATTAAAACCATACATCATGTTTAGTCCTATCATACTGCTTTCTGAAGGCGTAGAACTAAGCGCAAATCCTGGCACAAACCCCTGATAGGTCTCATTGTCACTGAGACTTCCAGATGAAGATAAATCTATCCAGAATTGTCTATCCAAAGGAATTCGAAGATGCGATGGTGCATTGAATAAAGAATCAGGATTTTCTGAGGTAAATGCCTGTAACTGCAGACTATCTCTCGGATTTAGAACAAGTGAGCGACTACCAAGGATATCTCCTGCAGCGAATAGGGTATCCGCAAAGAGCGCTTGATCTCGTTCTAACTCGATTTCTTCTGTCAATATTCTTAGCTCGAGATCATGCACCGCTGTGACATCACCATAAAAGCCTAAGGTGTCAAAAGGGATATTCAAGACGACTGAGTCTAGATTATCTTCTGAAAATTCTGGTGCAATCCCTAGAAGTGTTGTTGTGAAATATGATACGGCTTCAGAACGACCAAAAGTGGCATCATCTATTACTCCTACCATATAGTTTGTAGCACTAAAAGTGCCGTTGTCGAAGTTCCTAAATGTAACACTGAGGTCACCCTCTAATGTCTGTGCACTTATAGGTAGATTATCAATAAATTCTACTTCTAATGTGCCATCGTTCAAAATATCAGAACCTACTGCAATGGGATCGTTACAAGCAGCTATACCTATGCAGATACATATGAATAGAAAAAATGTATTTTTCATACAAAACTTACGCTACGGGTTCTAGAAGTCCTTTATAGAATTCAATCATCTGATCATTAATCTCCTCTTCAGGGAAGGACTCCAACGTCGGTTTGTCTTGCCCTTCTATTTCCTTTAGAGATTCTTCAGATAAAGTCTCAGAACCTTTAACGATAGCATCGGCATATTTCATGCCTCCAAATAAGAGTTTTGGCTTTCCATCTGTATTAAATGCCGACAAATCCTCTTTCTCTAGCTGGTTTATAGCTGCGATTTCAAAAAACTTCTCAGTAAACTGATTCTCATATTCATTGTCGTATGCAGAATAGATTATCTGAGATTGTTCGAATATCGGTTCGTTAGCATATACCGTCTTCAAATAGAAGGGGACTAAGCTTGTCATCCAACCATGACAATGGATAATGTCTGGTGGCCACCCAAATTTCTTAACCGTTTCTATCACACCTTTACAGAAGAACACCATTCTTTCTTGATTGTCCTCGAAAGGCTTTTCGTCTGCGTCATCAAAGACAAATTTTCTTTTGAAAAACTCTTCATTGTCCAAAAAGTAGACTTGCAATCTAGCTCCTGGAAGAGAAGCAACCTTGATAATTAATGGATAATCATCATCATCCACGATGATATTCATCCCTGAAAGTCGGACAACCTCATGGAGTCTATGTCGGCGCTCATTGATACTACCGAATTTCGGCATCAAGACCCTAACTTCCATGCCCTTTCCTTGGGTGAATGGGGCCAGTTGTTTGACGATACCAGAAATCTCCGATAACGTCGTATATGGATTCATTTCTTGTGTAACAAACAATACTCTCTTCTTACTCATTCTAGTTATTTGAAAATATTACATTGCATCCTTGCAGTGGGCTTTAATATAATTACTCCAAGGGTATACGAATATTCTTGTATAGTATACTCAATTCAAAAATGGAGCGCAAAGATACTATAATTATCCCAAACACCTCCTTGCTTCCACGTCGTATCGGCATGATTATCAATATGATAGAAGGTTTTAATAGTTAATTAAATGTCAAATTGATAATCGCTCATAAAACCAGAATGGCCATCGCTTTATAGTCTAATAAATCTAAAATGCTGGTTTTTTATCCCTCTTAGACCTACACTTATCCCTATATGCTAATAATGAACCCAACAAAGCCTAAAGAGGACTGATTTTTTATAGCACCCTCTATAAACCACTGATAATCAATAAAAAAATCGCATAATTTTTAAATTTTCTTCTCAAAAAGTGTTGTAATTGCCGCAAAAGCAATCTACATTTGCAGCCGCTTAGGAATAATGTATATCCCAAAGCATCTAATAACGAATAAAATTTGTTACTGTGAAGACACGAAGCTATAGCACAAGATCTGTTAAAAAATCTGAGGTAGACCGCCAGTGGTTTGTCATAGACGGAGATGGTGCAATCGTAGGAAGAATGGCCACTCAAATAGCCTCAGTGCTAAGAGGTAAACATAAGCCAACTTATACACCACACGTAGACACTGGTGATAACATAATTGTTATCAATGCTGACAAAGTCAGATTTACGGGAATGAAAGAATCACAAAAAGAATATCAAAGATATTCAGGATATCCTGGTGGACAAAAAAGCCGTACAGTTGCTGAGATGAGAGCCAAGAAGCCTGAAGCGATTATAGAAAAAGCGGTTCGAGGAATGCTTCCGAAGAATAAACTTGGGAGAGCAATGTTTAAAAAATTATATGTGTATCCAGGAGCTAATCATCCACATGCTGCACAAAAGCCAGAAACACTTAACACCTAATATATGGACGTTATTAATACAATAGGAAGAAGAA
>CAZIMH010000017.1:20912-23965 GCA_964540155.1 uncultured Saprospiraceae bacterium | reverse complement strand
TGAAAAGAGTGTAATGGGCTTCACGAACCCCCTGAAGGACTTTTTGGAAATAAGTAAAGTTGTTGGCGATGGTCTGTGAGTAACGTAAACCTGAGCTCCATCAAATAAAATATCTTTTTTACTTGCTTGGAGCAATTCTAGTTCATGATGTTGTATTTCCTGATCCTTGATTAAAGCTCTACCATTTTTGTAATAATTAAATGCAATCGCTGGATTTTCTGGAGAGTCGTTTCCTTTTACACCAATGTATAAGGTGTTTTTATTTTGCAATTGGTATTGTAACCATACGATGTTTCTAATTTCATCGAACCAGGTATAATCATCTACAACTTCCAGATTGTCTAAACTGCTGCGTTCACTATAATTCTCCTCGAAGAGGCTAGAACCATTCTCGTCAAAAAGTTTCAGAACGATATCATCTCTTTCCAGTTGCTGCGAGATATAGGCCTCCAAGTCGCGTTTATCATATTGCACGCCTTCTGGCAGGATAATGAGTTCGCTCACCATCTGCCCTACAATTGTTTTTAGGTTTGTTCTTTCTAGCTCTTCCAGAAGTTGATGAGGTGTAGCATGTGAAACCTGAACGAGGTAATCATGTCTGGATTGAATTTCTTTTTTGATATCATAATTAAAAAAGAGCGCAGACAGATACATAGCAAAGAATATCCCCCACCATATTACCCAAGTAATTGTTCTTGTCCTGAGATCTACAAACAAGTCCATCAGCAGGATGTAGCATAATAGGAAGAGGGACAGAATCATTGGATTCAAGTCCAGTTTAGCCAGATATCCCATACTTACAGCAGCAGCTATACTCCCTACATAAGTGGTATAAAGTTTTAATTTGCTCGTGTCAGTATCCTTGAAGTGGCGGAATAGCGCATGGCCAAAATGAAATATGCCAAGTTGGATTAAAACGACAGAACAGAAAAGGATGAGGTCAGAGGCAGAAGTTTTACCCAGATCCTCTATCGATATAGATGAATTTTCTTCCTTGACCAGAATTTGAATAAATCTGATATGAGAAATGAAGAAGAGCATATGAAGAAAGGATAATCCAGCCATGACTGGCGTAGACAATTTTCCTTTGTATGAAATTATAAACCGCTCTGTTATGAATAAAAAGATGGATAGTATAAGAACACCATCAAACATCATATCCAAAGGATGATAATGCTTACTATGAGCAAAAGATGGTACAATATCAGTAAGAGAATATCTATCCATCCAGTCTGTCGCTATAGATGCTATTCTTATACCGGCTATTATGAGAAGCGGTAATAACTGCTTGTAATGCAAACAGGTCATCAGTCCCCACAATAGGGCAAGTAAATACCCGCCGAGCAGTATATATTCTTCTGTCTTAGTTCTGAAATGTTTGCCCATACTTATAGGGACACCTTTTATTTTGTATTGACTATCTGGTGTAGTCTTAATAAAATAATGATGGAATCCCATTTCCTGAAGATGACTTGCATCTATTGTCCCATCTTCATTGAATGGTGAATAGCAAATTTGCCCAGCAAAGGGCGCGGAAGAAAAATCTAGACAGAAATCACTGGCAGTAAAATTCTTCGTCCAATAGACCCTTTCTTCATTTTTAAAGATTTGGACATGAAGGTGCTTTTGTTCTAACTTTTGAACCGAAAGCCTAACTTCCTGTAAGTCCTGATTGGATAGATTCTGTTTCTCATATATATCGATCATTCGATCTGATATGAGCTTGTTAGACTCAGTCTGTAGTACTACATTTACAATCGCACGGGTGTCTTCATAGCATTCCTGAGTAGGCTGTTCTCTCATGCTAATGATGTCATACATCAATAATCCCGCGAATAGGAGAAAGGGTAATATGTATTTCTTACTGAGCATCAGCCACTTATAATCCAGGTAATACCAGATATTGCAATTTACATATTATTGTTTATTATAATATATAAATCATTCATATTCTTTCTAGTGTAGCTTGATGCGTCAGGTTTACATCTTATTGTATCTTTGATTATATATGTGATCTACCGCGCTACATTTGTAGTGAGGAAAGTCCGGACAACGTAGAGCGCCGTACCATCTAACAGATGGGCTTCGAGTAATCGAAGACAGATAGTGTCGCAGAAATTAGACTACCACTTTTCACGAAGTGGCAAAGGTGAAAAAGTGAGGTAAGAGCTCACAGACTGCATGAGTAATCCTGCAGTGGGATAAACCTTACGGGTTGAAATGCCGTGTATACCCTGATGTTCTTTTATAGAACGTGATGTTGCTCGCATTATAAAATCAGATTTTCAGGGCGGGTAGGCAGAATAGATAAATGGTAGATGCTTCGGCAACGAAGTCACAGAATCCGGCTTACAGCATATATTTTATTCTAACAAAAAAGGAGATGCTTTATTCAAACATCTCCTCTTTTTTTATATCAGTTTTTTTAGATTAATTGGTTCCTGTCAGTGCAGCAAAATCAAACTGAACTGTGAATCTCAATGTATTATCTAAAGGATTTCTTCTATTATTAGTAGGAACGAGGTAAGATAAATCAAGACCAAATACATTGTATTTCAGTCCGACACCCACAGTCACAAACTGTCTGTCTCCTTTCAAAGGATGCTCATAGTAATATCCTGCTCTCACTGCAAATTGCTTATCATACCAGTACTCTACGCCTAAAGAATAATTCAATTCTTGTATTTCTTCTCCAACTCCCCCTGGCGCATCTCCAAATGAATTAAGCGCCGCAGCAAATATTGATTGCTCTAGATAATCAGGACGACCATCCCCATCTTTATCAAAACACGGATTAGGGGTTCCAGCTTCGTCAAGAGTAGCGTTTTGAGGAGTTGGTATCAATAACTTATTGAGGTCTAATGCGACAGTGATACTGTTATACTCATCCAGATTCATTTCTAAGGCAGCACCTATACCAAGGTTAGCTGGAATGAAATCTCTATTGATATTACCTGTATAAGTCACCTTAGACCCAAGATTTGTAACAGCACCTGCGATCGTCAATAGGCCACCTTCCACTACATCTACTTCTTTTCTATATGTCAATGATA
>CAZIMH010000017.1:2890-20812 GCA_964540155.1 uncultured Saprospiraceae bacterium | reverse complement strand
GTGTAGCTTTCTTGAGACCTACTGATTTAATATTACAAACTTATCTAATTTATAGATTTCAATCCTAATTCTGCATCAAGACTCTAATTAAACTAGACTGAAAGGGTTTTTATTTTGTTAAAAATGCCTCGAGTTGACATTTTTTTAACTAATTGATAAGTTTATGCACATGGGCATAGCCGTATCTGTAATACGACACTAATATCATACCAATTCTAAGTAAAAAAAAGACTGTTACTGGGAGTATCTTAGTTGATAATCACCATTTTCAGAACTTCACTTTCTCGGGTCTCACCTCTTTCTGGAGAAGTAACATTTATCTTATACAGATATAGACCGCTAGGCAATACATTGCCGCCATCATCACGTGCATCCCACGTTATACCATCCACCGTCCTGCCTGAAGCACCTCTGGTCTCCTGTATCGTTTTTATCAACTGACCGGATAGGGTAAATATATCGACAGAGATGTCTAAGCTGCCTCCTCTGAAATCATGATCGAATAAGAATTGTGTACTTGTAGATAAGGGGTTAGGATAGTTCAATATGTTAGATAACATGCCATCTTGATTTCTTACGACCAAAAAGTCCATCGCTTCTTCATTTGAATTATTGAGTATATCCCATGCTTTCACATATATTCTATGTGGGCCTTCTTCTAATTCAGACATTTGATAGGTGACGGTGCCTTCACCAATTCTATCTATTGATGGCTCATAGAATTCATTGAGGACGATTCGCTCCTCATTAGCTTCCAGTGTAGCTATGATATCATGTCCGATGCTGGTCGTACTTAAATTAATACCATTTTCATCTGCTAAGTCAACTAATAGTAGTGGTTCCACTCCTGTCTCTCCTCCTGGCGTAAATGACCTATCATCAAAGAAGATGTCTATTTCAGGACCTAAATTGTCTGATATAGTATTATCTGAGGTTCCTCCTATTATCAACCCATCATAACATCCATGCGCATCTATAGTAGCTTCATCTGTCGCGTAGAACTGTACTGTCCCAGGACCAAATTCGAAATCAATATCTAATGGTAAAACGAAACTGATATCAAACTGACCATTTGTGACTGAAGCACTCCCTTTGTATAATACATTTTGTATGACATCGAAAGAAAGAGGACTTCCCATCCCATCATTTACGAGTGTAGAGAGGGTTGTCGACTTATCAAAAATTGTCATGAATATCTTTCCATTGAAATCTGTAACTGGAGAGTCATCATGGAATCTTGTTATTTCTCCCTGAAAGCTTGCTCTACCCAAGGCGCCCAATGTATCCACTTGTGTTAATACCAATCCAGAACTATCTACAGATGATCTAAGATCTTCATTGTTGAATTGGTTGATGGTAACGTTATGAGTAGGCAGTGCCAAAGTCATAGACGGGTCACCAATAAGTAGGAACTTTCTGGTGTTATCTACATTGGCAGAGGTGTTTGCAGTTAGTTCATTTTTTCCGTTTGTCATTATATCACCTAATCTACTAGGTAATCCTTGCGTTCTTTCAAAAAGCGTTTCGAAGACACTTTCAGTCAATCTTCTGTTTTGACTAGCAAATACAGCTCGGACGGTAGTGAATATCGCTACAGCGCCACCTGCTGGATTCAAAATCAAGTGCTCGCCAGCAGAAACTAATTCTGGTTCATCAAACCCAGTAAACGAACAAGTCGCAGTGATAAATAGTGGCAAGTTGTCCAAGTTGGTCCAGTTACTCACATCTGAAATTTGCAGCACCCTTTCTTGAGATAATCCTCTAGGACCGCCATGTCCCAGGTAAGTGAATACCAAATTACCATCATCCAGGGTTTCAGTCAATCTTCTATTGGCATCTGGATACCTTGCACCTCCAGGCGTTGCTTCTTGTACAAATGAATCCCAGTATATTTTATTTTGGTTGAAACAAGGATGATCATCTTCAGTATTCTCTGCTATCTGGTCAGAATCACGCAAGTGTACTGTATCCCATGCCTCATCTACATCATCTGCACCGAAGCCAATTGTAGACCTCCAATCCCCAAATCTGTTAGGACTGGTATCATAATGGATTATTTTATTGACCACACCCATTGCTTCTTCAGCATTTTTGGATGGTATTCTTCCTATTGCTATATCCAATGTCCCAGATAATCTCGTGTCACCTTCATCGTCTGACAGCAATCCGAAAAAATCATCAGTTGGGAATGCATTTATAGGATGCAGTGATACAGCGGTCTGATAAGTAGGGATGAAGTTTTGTTGTGGGATACCAGAATATATGCCCCTATAATCATAAGTAGCGTCACCCATCAGTAAGAGATATCTGAAATTAGCATCTCTTTGCTTGAGCATACGCATAAAATCTCTTACGGCCACAGGATCTTGCTTACCACCTGCAAACTCATTATACACTTGATTGATATGTACGGTTTCTATTCTGAGCCCATCTCTGTTACTTCGATGTTCTGCTAACGCTTCCGCAGCCTCTTGACTATCATCATAATATAAGATCACCATATCTGTGCTGGTAATTCCATGCAAATTCTGATTAGGGACCTCTCCACTAAAAACTGGTGTCATAAAAGCACCTTCCATGTCAAAGGCCATGAACTGCTTTACGATTCCTTCAGGATTGAAACCAAATTGGGCACCCCCATTTATAGCTTCGACAGAGACTTCTGACACATTGCCATGTTCTGATATATCCCATACGACTAGATTGTTTCCTCTTGTATCTATAGCATAACCATCTGCAGGTTGTTGTATAATTAAAGTATCTGTATTATAAATATGTATAGGCGTGGATTCTAACCTATTCCATTTGTTAGTTCTCATTTCTATATAGTCTAACCATGCCTGACTTTCTGAACTAGTAGGCGCATACTCGACTGAAATATTCTGGGTGGATCCGACCGATACAGTATGATTTACGGTGACTGATCTGGCGTAGATTGTTTCCGATTCACCTAAATCCACGACAGATAGTGACTGGCTTGTAGTTTGTCCATTAACATTCAGGTGTACTTCACCAAATGTTTCACTTCTTCCTGCAAAGACCATAGACACTTCAGCATTATCGCCTTCTACAAGGTTAGGAATGTTGAATGGCTCACTGAAATCTTGAAATAGCTCATTGGTAAAAGTCTCACCAAACCATTGCTGACCAGAGCCTTGAGCACCTATAAACTGACCTAATAGATTTTCTCTTTCCTCCTCATGTCTGATTATTACCTGAGAGACATCTCTATATACAGGGCTCTGTATAGCAGGTGTTGTCTCGATTCTTTTACCTGGTGTATTGTCTACTTTTATGTAGTAGTAATTATTGAAATCATAAATATTTTTCTCAAAAACCATTTCGATAATGGAATCTTTATTTGTCTGAGTAACTTGTCGGTCACCACCTTCTGCGTAAAAGAGAATCATATCTCCACTATCAAAGCTATTGTCATTGGCGCCAGTTATAAGGATGCTGTTCTCTACTAAGTCATCTTCTCTAGACTGACTATTGCTAATCGGAATTAGACCACCTTGGTTACCATATATATGGATATTGTTTGGGTTGATATTGTCTACATCAATACTGGTCTCATTGAGTAATTGGTCGTAAGTCAACTGGTAGATCCCAGTTTGGGGAATAGCAAAACGATATATTGATCCTTCACTTAATACTGATTCAGTAATATTCTGCGATTGAGAATGGAATGAGACAAATACACAAAGTAAAATGGAAAGGAAGGTTTTAATTGATCTGTTTTGCATAACAAAGTGTAATTTAAACTTTATAAAAGTTAGGATATCTTCATGTTTATATGTTCCAAACGAAAAGTTAATTCAAATATTTTCGAACAATAAAATGTGATTAAAATTAATTTCTATTTCTATCATCACTATGATAATACAATATCAAAGCATTTTTAACCGATTAAGATTAGCATTTTTCATGCTATTGCTTCTATTTGTCGGGAAAGCATCAGTAGTTCAGGCACAAGATTTGGTTTTTAGCCAAACTTTTATAAATCCACTGAATTACAATAGTGCTTTTGCAGGAACTGTCAGTTACCCACGTTTTGCTGCTAATTACAGATTGCAGTGGCCAGGATTTAATAATGTCTATGAGTCATACAGTGTAACTTATGACCAGGACTTACCTGATCAAAATCTAGGTGTAGGGGTCTCTGTACAGACTGATAATCAGGGACAAGGTACACTGAGAAGTACTAGGGCAAAGGGTGTTGTGTCTTATAACGTGGTTTTTAATCGTGATTGGCAGATTAAATTTGGCCTAGGTGTAGGATATGTGACTCAGACGCTAGATTGGGATAGACTGATTTTTTTTGACCAGATTGATCCTGTTACAGGGCCTGTAGATGTCAATGGCAATACGAATCTTTCAGGTGAGGTAAGACCTGCAGACCTGAGCAATGGGTATCTAGACACCGATTTAGGTATCTTATTATATACACCGCTATTTTATGTAGGCGCTAGTCTTTTCCACCCCAATGGGCCCAGAGAAGGCTTTTTGGATTCTAATACATCAATTTTCCAAAGCAATAGACCAGTTCTATTCTCACTACATGGTGGTTATCAAATTGTGCTACAAACAGATAATGAGAATAATCCCAAAACTTTTGTATCTCCCAATTTTGTATTTACTAACCAAGCAGGCTTTAATCAGCTAAACATAGGGACCTATGTGCAAAAAGATGCTGTTTTTGGAGGTGCATGGATTAGACATGCTTTTGAAAATATAGATGCACTTATCTTCTCAGTTGGGGTGGATATTGGCGACCTAAAGATTGCCTATAGCTATGACTTGACACTATCGCAATTAGCACTGACTAGTACAGCCGGCAGTCATGAGATTGGGATTGTTTACGGTATTTCTAGTTTACAAAAGAAAGAATCCAAGTTAAATGATTGTTTCGCTCTCTTTAGATGATTTTCGGAACAATTTGTGATATTGATAAGCATGGACTTTCTGTTTGGAGAAAGTAAGTTGAAATATGGTCCGTCTAGGCGCTTTAACTTTAAATTCTAGGTGCAATCCATAATAAAAATCATATATTCAGCATTTAATAAGTAATAAAAAATCAGTTAATAATGACTAAGGGCATAACATCATTATTATTCCTATGTGTAATTCTCTCATTAACATCTACTTCGTGTAAGAAGAAGGGTGGTTCAGGTGGCTCAGGCGAGCTTTCTACATCAACAGGATGGGAGTATGGTAATCAAGATTTCGGAGGTTTCGAAAAGCTGGATTATGAAGGCCAAATCAATGGTCCTAACCTTGTTCTAATAGAAGGGGGCACATTCGCCATGGGTCTTGCAAGTCAGGACGTGACGTTTGAGTGGAATAATATACCGAGAAGAGTAACAGTATCATCTTTCTATATGGATGAGACGGAGGTAAAGAACATAGACTGGAAAGAGTACGAGTTCTGGACAAAAAAAACTTATCAATCATACCCTCAGGTATGGAAAAACCTTCTCCCTGATACACTTGTATGGAGAGAAGAGCTTTCTTATAACGAACCACTAGTAAGAACATACTATAGACACCCATCTTATGATGAGTACCCAATAGTTGGTGTTTCTTGGGAACAAGCCCAGGAATTTTGCCACTGGAGAAGTAATCGTGTAAATGAGATGATACTTATCCAAAGAGGTGTTCTAAATCCAAATCCAGGAGAACAAGTAGACAGTGAGTCTTTTGATTCAGAGTCCTATCTAGCTGGACAATACCAAGGGTCAGTAAGAAAGAATCTTGAAGACAAATCTACAGGAGGTGAAAGAGCTGTAAGATTTGAAGATGGAATACTCCTTCCAGAATACAGACTACCTACAGAAGCTGAGTGGGAGTATGCAGCACTAGCCCTACAGGGTAATCAGCCTGAGACAGGAGATGAGAATATAACTGATAGAAGATTTTTCCCTTGGAATGATAATACACCAAGGTATCAGAAGCACAATAAGAATCAAGGTAACCTACAAGCGAACTTTAAGAGAGGACGTGGTGATTACATGGGTATAGCAGGAAGTCTTAATGATGCAGCTTCTGGACCAGCACCTGTAAGAAGATATCTTCCTAATGATTTCGGTCTTTATAATATGGCAGGCAATGTCAATGAATGGACTGAAGATGTATACAGACAACTGACAAGTCAGGATTTAGCTGATTCACAAAATCATGATTTGAATCCATTTAGAGGAAATGTATACCAAGAGGTTGTCTTGGATGAAGAGGGTAGTCCAGTAGAAAAAGATTCACTAGGATATATAAGATACAAGAATGTAGAAGATGATACCTTAGGTAATCGAGATAACTACCGTAAGAGTGATGTTAGAAACTTCGAGGATGGAGATAATCAAGAACTTGTAGATTATGGTTATGGACAATGGTCACTAATCAATGATAAATCAAGAGTCATCAAAGGAGGATCATGGGCTGACAGATTATTCTGGTTACAGCCATCTACAAGAAGATATATGGACCAATTTAAGTCTGATAGCAAAACTGGATTCAGATGCGCTATGGTTAGAGTAGGAGGAGAAGCTGGTAACGAAGATTCTGGCGGACTTGAGTTTAAGGAAAAAGGAAAGAAAGTCAAAAGAAGATATAAATAATAAGCACTGATTATTATTAGAAAGGCTTTTATCTTGCAAGAGGTAAAAGCCTTTTTTTGTGTCCAATACTATCCAACAATTATATGAGCACTACCTCGCGAGCGGGGGTATAGTGAGTACAGATTCCCGTACTATAGAAAAAGGCGCTATTTTCTTCGCACTCAAGGGAGAACGATTTGATGGAAATCAGTATGCGATGGACGTGCTAGAAAAAGGCGCTTCTTTAGCGGTAGTGGATAGCATGACAGTGCCTAGAGGAGAAAAAATAGTGCACGTAGAAGATGTTTTGAAGACCTTACAACAACTGGCTCATCATCACAGAACGGTGTTAGATATACCGGTTATAGCTATTACTGGATCCAATGGGAAAACGACAACCAAAGAATTAACGCATGCTGTCTTATCCAAGAAATATAATGTGCATGCTACTAAAGGTAATCTCAATAATCACATTGGGGTCCCGCTGACTTTGTTATCCGCTGGTCAAAATTTAGATTTACTCATTATAGAAATGGGCGCAAATCATATAGGAGATATAGCCGAATTATGCCAGATAGCTGATCCCAACTATGGATTAATTACAAATATTGGCCATGCTCATCTGGAAGGCTTCGGGTCTTTTGACGGCGTAAAACAAGGAAAAACTGAACTCTTTAGACATTTGAAAGACAGAGAGGGCACTATCTTTTACAATGATAATGACAGGCTACTCCGTGAGGAATTACCAGAAAATATGTTTGTTCATCCATATGTAGACTGGTTATCAGTAAGGGCGGGAAGCACCTTTATTGATATTTCACCAGATTCTACCAAGTGGGTAACGACCCAACTGGTGGGAAAGTACAATGCCACGAACATGTTATGTGCCGCTACGGTAGGACAGTTTTTTGATATCACAAAAGAGCAGATTATTGAGGCTATTGCTGATTATTTTCCTACAAATAATCGATCTCAAATTATAGTACTTGATTCATATACTCTAGTAATGGATGCTTATAATGCCAATCCAAGTAGTATGATGGAGAGCATAAGTAGCTTTGCTGCTATGAATTCGGATCTAAGTAAAATATTAATATTAGGAGACATGGCTGAGTTGGGCAGAGAGACTGAGTCTATGCACGTAGAAGTTCTAGGACACCTGTCTAAGTACGAATGGGAGGAAGTATTCCTTGTTGGTCCTCATTTTACTAAGGCAGATACGAATAATGAGTACAATCAAGCTAATAGTACTGATGAACTACTCACTAGTAAAAATCTCGAGGAGATTCTTAAGGATAGGATGACATTAATCAAGGCCTCAAGATCTATGAAGCTAGAACAAATTGAGACCTTGATTAGAAAAACAATTGGTTAACCTAGTTTGACAAAGAAACCAATGCATCTGGGAGGCTTCCAGATGAAATCGCTTGATAATCTTTCTCAGAACAAGGTACATATTCCTTGGTCGTGGGGTTTTGGTACCACCATCTACCTGTCTTATTACCTACTACAAACTTTACTGGTTCCTCATATAAATCAGAGTTGACCAGAAAAATGTCATTTTCTTTCTGTTTCATATTTTCAATTTCTTTATTTATTTGACCTTCTAAGTAATACCATACTAATAATGAGATGCTTTGTGCAGTCACAGGAGAGATGAGCTCATCCACTGTATTGATACACATAAGTGATAATCTTTTCGATAATCCCGCAAGTCTCATCAGACGACTCATCTGATAAATATCTAAGCCTGACACGAATGAATGTGGAGAGTGACTATCTTCTTTTCTAAGGGCATCTATATGAAAATGTAATCTTTCAGCGCACCTTATCGCAGTCTCAGAATTTGACATATCTGCTCTCAATTCCCCTAGAGAGACAGAATAAGGGTTATTATGAGCTTTAAAATGCCTCTGGAAGCCGATGTGAAGCTCATCATTTCGGCCAATAGCAGACAGATGCACAGTTTTAACATCTGGAACTACCAGCCATTTGCTTATATAGTTATCTTCGCCGATAACTATAGTCTTGCCATCTGGAAAGGTGGAATCATTATAACAATCCATCACACTATCTATCCACCCAAAGTTAATGTTGAGATTTTGGAAAGCATTTTCTAGCTTAGAAAATGGTTCTAATATCGAATGAGCTAGCTTCTTGCTGGACATTACGATATTGAATGACGCCTTCTCACAGTCTTCAGCAGTTGACATAAAGTTTTCTATCAATCCTGTCTTCACTATCTGTTCAGTTTCACTTCTTTGGCAAGAGGTGGAATGTAACCATGTTATTCTCGAATGCATGCAATTAAAATAATCGTATAACAAACATATGATGATTTTTTAAAATTTGTAGTGTAGTTGAAAATAAATGTGTTAAACATTATAAAAATTGCTAATATAACATTACTTTCGTTTCTGATATAGTAACCAGGGAACTAGAATGCCCTCTTGCCAACGCTATATCCAGGGATTTAAACGAATGATTCTGAGCCTGTTACGTTAAGTAATGACATTGTTTAAATAGAATTTACCCTATGACAAATAAGATTAATGCAGTCTTATTGCTTCTTGCATGCTTGATTTCTTCTCTTGCGATAGCTCAAATTGAAGAATTAGAGCCTATTATCCAGATAGAGACTGAGACTGGAAATGAAGAAGTGACGAATAATAATGACTATAACGATACTTGGAGAACGCCTTATATACAGGATGAGATGACCAAGGATCCAGACCAGAATGCAAGCTGGAAGCTAGGCGAGTACAAATACAACTCAAGACCGAAAGACTCTTGGGAGATTGGTATTCATGGAGGCCACTTCTTTATAGATGGTGATGTAGATAGGCGTATTCCAGGTGGTTGGGGTGCAGGTCTTCATATCAGAAAGGCTATAAACTATATCTTCTCTATTAGAGCATCTGCATTTTATGGTGTGGCACAAGGCATAGAAAATCAGCCATGGTTCCACAGTAATGTGAGGGTGAGTGAGAATGAGTTTGGTGGCTTAGTAGAAAGTTCATTTAATGTCTTAGATCCTGAGCAAGGAGGGGCTGGCGTTTGGTTTCCTTCGCATAGAACAACATACATTCTTGGAGACTTAGCGGTTGTATTCAACATTGGAAACCTTTTATTCCATAAAGAAAGAAATAAATGGAACTGGTACGGTGCATTAGGCGTAGGGCTGGATAATCACGATACCAAATTGGACTTATTAGATGGTACGACACCATATACTGATTTGATTTCAAGAGTAGATTTCACTAGAGAAAGATTTGATACAAAGGCTGGAAGAGATGATATAGAAGACAGATTAGATGAAATATATGACGGCGTTTATGAAACAGAAGGTTTCCAAAAAGCTGGAATTTATAGAATAGGCGATGATATTAATATCCATGTGGTCGTAATACCATCTATGGGTATATCTAGAAAGATTACTAAAAGAATTAATCTCAGTTTAGAGCATCAGGTATTTTTGTCTGATAATGATTATCTGGATGGCATTAAGTTCAGATTAGCTGGTGACCAAACTAATAACGTGGACATAGGCCACTACACTAATTTTAGACTAGGTTTCAATATTGGTAATTTCGATAAAGTGACAGAACCACTTTATTGGCTGAATCCTTATGATGCAGCTTTTAGTGATATCGCTAAGCTTAAATCGGAGCCAGCACTAGATTTGACTGATGAAGATAATGATGGTGTACTAGATATTATAGATCAAGAACTAGATACACCAGAAGATTGTGCCGTAGATACAAGAGGGGTACTTCTAGACAGCGATGGTGATGGAATAGTGGATTGTGAAGATAAAGAACCATATTCTCAGCCTGGATGTCCTATAGACGAATTTGGAGTAGCGCAGTGTGAGGAAGATTGCTGTGCATCAGAAGAAAGCATTAATAAGCTCATAGATGCTAAGACAGAGCCTATGAGACAAGAATTCTTAAGTACCTCGGGAGGAGGCACTGGTGGAAGGACTAGGTTAGAAACAAGAACGATAACAAATCCTGATGGAACCACTAGAACTGAAACAGTTGTAGTTCCTGTTCCAGGAGGAGGAAGTGGAAGTAGTAGCAGCAGTGGAAGTGTAAGTGGTACTAGTGGTGGATCTGCTGGTAACAGAACATATAACAATGTCAGAACAGGGTGTGGAGAATGGTTCTTACCTATGATTCATTTTGATCTGAACAAATCTAATATCAAACCTGAATTCTTTTCTCATTTACATAATGTAGCTCAAGTACTAAGTAAATGTCCAGAAGTATGCGTGACAGCACAGGGTCATACTGATACTAGAAATTCAAATGATTATAATAGAGTTCTTTCATACAAAAGAGCTAAGTCTGCTGTGGATTATCTAGTAGATAATTATGGTATAGATAGAAGCCGTATAAAATTAATGTACGGTGGAGAAGAGAATCCGATGGTAGCTGCTCCTAATAGTGAAGCACATCACTTTATGAATAGAAGAGTAGAGTTCAGAACTTGTGATGCAACAGATTTTGATATGGCGCAGCCAGAAGGATATATAGATTCTAGTTCTGGGCACTCGCCTAATCCAGCTAAGAGTGAATATTACAATGGAAACAAATCTTCAGGATATTAAATTAACTGAAGTATCATGATATAAAAAGGGCGGTAGATGTTTAATCTACCGCCCTTTTAGTTTTATTCGTTTCTACTTTATTTATAAGTTATCTACCATTAAACCAAAGCATCACAGGGTTTTCTATTATAGACTTTAGCGTCTGTAAGAATGCCGCTCCTTTAGCGCCATCCACTATCCTATGATCACAACTTAGCGTCACTTTCATCATGTTACCAATGACAATCTCGCCGTTTTTGACAATTGGTTTCTCTGCAATACTTCCGACTGCCAGGATACAGGCATCTGGCGGATTGATGATTGCAGTAAACTCATCTATATCAAACATGCCTAGGTTACTGATTGTAAATGTGTTGCCAGACATTTCATCAGGACTTATTTTTCGAGACTTCGCTTTTCCTGCTAACTCTTTTATCTCTGTTTTGATGACAACCAAAGACTTCCTATCTGCATTATTGATAACAGGAACCATTAATCCTTCGTCTATGGCAACAGCCACACCAATGTTTATATCCTCATGATATGTAATTGAATCTCCCCACCATGATGCATTAACCTCAGGGTGTTTTCTCAGCGCCATCGCACAAGCTTTGACGATTAGGTCATTATATGATATTCTAATAGGAGAAACTTCGTTAATGGCCGCCCTAGAGTCTATCATGTTGCCCATATTCATCTCCATAGTCAGATAGAAATGAGGCGCTGTGAATTTACTCTCGCCTAATCTCTTAGCTATGACTTTCCTCATCTGAGACACTGGCTTATCACCATATATAGAAGGGTCATATGAAGACGGTGCCAGCCCGCCAGCACTTGCCATGTTGGCTCCTCCAGAGGCTATTGCATTTTCTACATCTTTCTTGATAACTCTGCCGTGCTCGCCCGTCCCTATAATTCTGCTTATATCTAGACCTGCCTCGCTTGACATTTTTTTAGCCAATGGCGATGCCTTCACTCTGCCGTCAGAAGGAGCGGCCACCTGAGTAGGCGCAGGTCGCGGTTTAACTGGCGCTGGCTTCGGTTTACTTGGTTTGGTAGGTTTATGAGCCGCAGGTGCAGCCGCGGCAGCCGCAGGTGCTGCTTCTTTTGACTTGGCAGCTTCTTCTTTTATTTCCTTTAGCAAAGCTGAAATGTCTTCTCCAGCCTCACCGATAATAGCAATGACGCCTTCTACAGGGACGGGACCTTCCGGAACGCCAATATGTAATAGGACACCCTCATTGAAACTTTCCAGTTCCATGGTCGCTTTGTCTGTTTCTACTTCAGCGAGAATATCTCCAGGAGATACCTTATCTCCCACGTTTTTCTGCCAACCTACTATATTCCCCTCTTCCATAGTATCACTAAGTCGGGGCATTCTTATCACTTCTGCCATGATGATTTTTTATATGACTGCCAAAAATAACCATCATATGCTATATGACACGTTTTTTATACTAAAACATAACAATGTCTGCACATTCTGACTCAGATTCTTAGCTTATTTTTACATCTATGAATTTCTCCTCCAAAATATTGGAAGAAGCTGTCAATGCGATGAATGGCCTTCCTAGTATCGGTAAGAAGACAGCACTCAGGCTAGTGCTCCATCTGGCAGATACTGATTCTCAAAAGACCAAGAGACTAATAGCGGCCTTAAATAACCTAGACCAGAATCTTAAAACCTGCACCCAATGCCATAACTACAGCGATAGTCCTGTTTGTGAAATATGTACGGATGCGGTGAGAAACAAGCGTTTAATCTGTGTTGTCAGTACAGCCAAGGATGTCATGGCTATAGAGAATACGCAGCAGTTTAATGGGGTATACCATGTGCTGGGGGGTGTGATTTCACCGTTAGAAGGCATCGGGCCTGAGGAACTCAACATAGAAACCCTGATACATAAGGTCAAAACAGAACAGGTAGAAGAAATAATAATGGCTGTGAGTCCTACTATAGAAGGAGATACTACCATATTCTATATTTCAAAACTATTGGAAGGCACAAATACTAAGATATCCACAATCGCAAGAGGCGTATCTTTTGGCGGAGAACTCGAATATGCTGATCAGCTGACCTTGGGACGTAGCATACATAGTCGAATTAATTACAATACTGAAGTGCCTCTATAGGTTTTATAAGCACGGGAATGGATGGATTTTTGCCTATTAGCTTAGAAATTCGTGGTATTTCCATTATGTAGCCTACCTCATGTCTGGAATTTCTATCATCATTGTTAATTATAATGTCAAATATTTCCTTCGGCAATGTTTGCAATCTGTATTCAGATCAGACTGGCAAGGTGGTGATATAGAAGTGTTTGTTGTGGACAACAATTCTGCTGATGGCTCTGCCAAAATGGTGAAAGAGGTCTTTCCACAAGTAAAGCTTATAACAAATCAGGAAAATGTTGGCTTTTCGAAAGCTAATAATCAAGCTATCCAAATGGCAAATCAGCCATTTACACTTATACTGAATCCAGATACGATTATAGAAGAAGATACCCTTAGTCAGTGCTACGCATTTATGTCTCAGCATTCAGAAGCTGGTGCAGTAGGTGTCAAGATGGTGGATGGTGGTGGTGCCTTCTTACCAGAATCAAAGCGAGGATTTCCTAAGCCAATGACTTCACTATATAAAATGGTAGGACTCTCCCGACTCTTCCCCAAATCGAAGGTTTTTAATCAGTACTACTTAGGTCATCTAGATGAGGCTGAGACACAAAAGGTCGATGTTCTGACAGGGGCATTTACTTTTGCCAGAACAGACTTGCTGAAAGAAATTGGTGGATTTGACGAAGATTACTTCATGTATGGTGAGGACATAGAGCTTTCATATCAATTCAAGGAAAGAGGATTTCAGTTATACTACCTACCTCATACTCAGATTATACATTTTAAAGGAGAAAGCACTAAAAAAATAAGCTCCAGCTATCTGAAAAACTTTTATGGGGCGATGGCTATATACGCGAGAAAAAGAAACACGGGAAGTTCTTTTTTGTGGTCATGGATACTTTATTTAGCGATAGGCGTTGCAGCCGTGGCCTCCTTAATTAAGAAAGTTTCCTTCGCACAGATTCGGCCAGTAATTGATATTTTCTTCCTATTTCTTCTGACAAAGGTTATCCGTCTTTTCTGGGCTAAGTGGTATTATAATAATCCTCATTATTATGATGTACCTCTAATCGATATGATTTATTTAGGCGCATCCACCATTATCATCTTCTGCTATTATCTATTCGGTCATTATGATTTGAGACAAAACTTCAAGCATCTGACTTATGGGTTCGGAGCTAGTATTCTTATTTCCTTATCGGTATACAGTATACTTCCGCTTCATCTGAGATCATCTAGAATCGTACTTATTATCTTACTCATACTGGCACCTGCTATGCTTACCGTGTCTAGAAAAATTTTCAACGGTATATTCCGAGGTACGTTCTCATTCAATGTATCTGATGCCAGTCGAGTAGCTGTTATCGGAAGTCGAGCATCGCTAGAACAGCTACAGCCATTGGTTAATCGGTTTTCAGGAGAAAATAGTCTGGTGGGAAGAATCAGTGTTTCTCCAGAAGGAGATGAAATAGGGAATTTGTCCGAAGTAGAAGATATCGTCCAATCGCGAAATATCAACGAGTTGTTGTTTTGCAGTAAGGATATCCCCAATAAAGATATCTTCCAGACGATGTCTCAACTTGGCAATACAGTACAGTATAAAGTAGCAGACAGTGATAACACTTCTATTCTAGGAAGTAATAGTAAAGAGCGGGTGGGAGAATGGTATGCTATGGATATTAGCTTTAGAATAGATGAGCCTTTCCATAGACGTACTAAGCGGTTTCTTGATTTGGCTTTTGGCTTAGCGATAGTCATAGGTTTTATTCCTGTTATTTTATTTTCCAAGCATACAGGTATACTATACAGTAATCTACTGGCAGTGCTCATGGGTCGGAAGACATGGTTGGGTTATATACCTAATGATGCACTGTTGTCTGAGCTACCCCGAATCAAAGAGGGTGTACTGGATATGTCTTTGGTAGAGCAGGGTTCTGAAGCTGCTGCTCACGCCACTAATTTATATTATGCGAGAAATTATACTACCTGGTCAGAAGCAGCTAATCTCGTTCGTATTTATTTTGGTAGATAATACATCTCTATCTTAGATTACATTACTTTGTATTTCACATAGTTACTGCTTAGGTATGACATTGATTTCAGCAATAAAAAAGGAAACAGAAAAGCAATTCGAAACGCTAGTAGATATGCGTCGCCATTTGCATATGTATCCTGAACTATCTTTTCAAGAGAAAGAGACCAGTAATTATGTGACCAATATTTTGGATGAACACGGTATAAAATACACAGCTGGTTATTGTAAGTATGGCATTGTCGCTGAAGTAAAAGGTAGAAATAAAGGCAAGTTGATTTATCTCAGGGGAGATATGGATGCACTGCCTATCCAAGAAAAGAACAAAGTAACTTATAAGTCTAAGCGGGAAGGTATTATGCATGCTTGTGGACACGATGTACATACGACCTCTCTAATCGGAGCTGCCGTTATACTTCATAAACTCAGAGATAAACTATCGGGGACTATTAGATTTGTGTTCCAGCCTGGAGAAGAAAAGCATCCTGGCGGCGCCTCTATTATGATAAAAGAAGGAGCCATCAAGAATGCAAAAAAGGCCAGAATTTTAGGTCAGCATGTTCATCCACCCTTAGAAGTCGGCAAGGTGGGTTTTCATCCTGGGGAGTACATGGCATCAGCTGATGAAATATATATAGATATCATAGGCAAAGGTGGGCATGCTGCTTTACCTACTAATTTTATAGATCCTATCATGATAAGTTCTGAAGTAATATCTGCGCTTCACAAAGTCGTCAGCAGATATTCTGATCCGAAGATTCCAACCGTCTTGAGCTTTGGAAAAATATGGTCCGATGGAGGTGCTACCAATGTTATCCCAGAGAAGGTACACCTGCAAGGTACTTTCCGATCTATGGACGAAAAGAATAGAGTTCATTTGCACAAGGTCATTAAGGATGTGGTCAAGCATACCTGTAAGGCCTATGGCGGAAAAGCAAAAACCAATATCAGGTATGGCTATCCGACTTTAGTGAATGACGTTGCGATGACCAATCAAGCCATGCAGCATGCGAAGGAATACATGGGAGATAAGAATGTCGTAGAATTACCCAAGCGCATGACAGCCGAGGACTTCTCTTATTATAGCCAGATGATGCCTGCCTGCTTTTACAGATTAGGCACCGGCAATAAGCGTAAAGGCATCACCTCACCAGTACATACACCCACTTTTGATATCGATGAGTCCGCTTTGGCTACAGGCGCAGGACTTCTAGCTTATCTCGGTGTTATGAATGCAAAATAAGCGGATACTAATACTAATTTTGCATTGTATCATCCATTTAATCAGTTAATTATACATTACATTTATTTTTAATGTATTTTAGTGTTTCGAATAGAAATAAGGGGCTTGTCAAGGCCTCTAAGGGTATTCTACCTCTCATATTTCTACTTCCAAAATGTTAATTAGGAAACTTAAAAATTTGAAGACTACTTATGGCAAAGATTCTGATTGTAGATGATGAAAGAGCAATCCGCAGAACACTTAGGGATATCCTCGAAATGGAGAAATATGATGTCGAAGAGGCGGAGGATGGACTGACAAGTCTTGTAAAAATCAAACAAGACAAATTCGATGTTGTAATCCTAGATATTAAGATGCCCAAGATGGATGGCATGGATGTTATGGATAGGATGGCTGAAGTTTGCCCTGATACACCAGTTATCATGATAAGCGGTCATGGAGATATAGATACTGCAGTGGAGGCCGTAAAGAAAGGTGCCTTCGATTTTATAGCCAAGCCGCCTGATCTTAACAGATTATTGATTACTGTGAGAAATGCGCTGGATAAATCCACTTTGATAGTGCAGAAGAAAAAACTCCAAAGGAGAGTTAAGAAAACGGCCCCTGTCACTAAGATAGTAGGAAGTTCTTCTGAGATTTCTGTACTCAAGGAAACAATAGAGAAAGTAGCACCTACAGATGCACGTGTGTTGGTCCAAGGTCCTAATGGGACTGGTAAGGAATTGGTGGCGAGATGGATGCATGAAAGAAGTAGTCGAAAGGATGGACCTATCGTAGAAGTGAACTGTGCCGCTATCCCTTCTGAATTGATTGAATCTGAGCTTTTTGGACATACCAAGGGGTCATTTACTGGCGCACATAAGGATAAGGCGGGCAAGTTTGAGTTAGCGAACAAAGGAACACTTTTCTTGGATGAGATTGGTGATATGAGTTTGAGTGCACAGGCCAAAGTACTGAGAGCGCTGCAAGAAAACAGAATTACAAGAGTCGGAGGCGATAAGTCCATATCTGTCAATGTTAGAATTGTATCTGCGACGAATAAGGACCTGAGAAAAGAAATTTCTAAAGGTAATTTCAGAGAAGATTTATACCATAGATTGGCAGTGATTGTCATGAAAGTACCTTCACTCAGTGAGAGAAAATCTGATATTCCTGAATTAGTTACTCATTTCAATGGCATGATTTGTAAGGAGTACGGTATCACAGAGAAGGAGTTCGAACCTTCAGCCATTAAAGAGCTTCAGCAGATAAATTGGACTGGAAATATAAGAGAACTTCGTAATGTAGTAGAACGATTAATTATACTAGGCAAAGAAAAGATAACGAAGAAAGATGTTATAGATTTTGC
>CAZIMH010000017.1:0-2790 GCA_964540155.1 uncultured Saprospiraceae bacterium | reverse complement strand
AGAACTAAGCCAGATGAAAAATATTATAAAGAGACTGTAGGCCTAGCTCAAGAACTGGTAAAGGAAGGATTTGGAATTATTTCAGGAGGTGGACCAGGCATCATGGAAGCGGCCAATAAGGGCGCCCACTTGGAAGGTGGCGTTTCTGTGGGTTTGAATATAGAATTGCCATTCGAACAAGGAGGTAATCAATATGTAGATAAAGATAAGCACATCAATCACCGATACTTCTTTATACGTAAAGTGATGTTTGTCAAATATTCTCAAGCACTGATTGCTATGCCCGGAGGCTTTGGCACCTTGGATGAATTGTTTGAAACCATCACACTAATCCAAACCAATAAACTAACTAAAGTGCCTGTTATACTCTATGGGTCTGATTATTGGAAAGGACTCAAGGACTGGATAGAGGAGACTGTGCTAGGAAAATTTGGAAATATATCACCTAAAGATATGGACCTAATTCCCCTTGTCGACACTAAAGAAGATGCCATTAAAATCATACACGATTGGTATACGACTTCTGAGAATAGCTTGGAGCCAAACTACCAGTTATAAAAAAGAAGATTAATCTCTGAGTAGCCAGCGTATGCCTACCCTCAGATTCCAATCAAACTGAGCATGATTCTGAATCAGAAAGTGCTCTTGCGGTAAGAAAAGATCTACAACGTTTTCTGCTTTTATAAACATTCGAAATTTGCTGATTTGGAAGTTAGCATAAGCTTCCACATAAGGATAGGAGTCAAAATCCTCTCCAGTAGGATAGAAGCTACCTGTGATAGGAAGAAAAGCCAGGCTTTCGTCTGACTGGATATTGTAATACAATCCGCCAAATCTCGCTAAAAGTCTCTTTTTAAATATTGGAAATTGCACGAATAAGTCATGTGTGGAATATATACGCGGCAGTCGAAAAACATTATCTGTAAATTCCTGTATGATACCTGAATTTTCCATCCCTATAAACTTCCAAAAGAACTGATGTTTCCCTATAATTTGTATGTATTCTGTACTTCCTGCTGATTGTGCAGGCAGTGCTGTTGTCTCGTAAAATATTGGATTAGTAATGATCCCAGAATTGAACGCAATAGATAATCCTATTTTATCATAGGCGGCCAAGCCTCCGATTTGAATTTCATTTACTTTAGAAAACATATTGGAGAATACAGGCAGGAGGGTAACATCTACTGAACGTTGTATCAGGGTAGGGTCATACCTAGATATGACAAGTGACGCTTGAAGGTCTAGACTTTTTACTGCTTTAAATTTTAATTCTGTATCCAATAGTAAGTTTCCAGAATTTGACCCTATCCCGAATTCTATTCTTCCATCGAATTCTGCAATCCGACCTACATCAACATTTAGCTGCGAAAAAAGCGTCGCATCATGCACCGATTCGACTTCGGTATCAGTTCGGAATCGTGACCATTGGTGCAGAATCCCTACATTGATATTTAAGTTGCGATAATTAAAATTGATATCGCCGACATTTTTTATTTTATGGAAACCTAAAAAATAACGGACACCTCTGTCATCTGTGATATAATTTTGCGGATAGACAAGGGTGTCATCTCTAAACGTAAGCTCCTCATCGCCATAGATATAAAAGCCATGTTCGAACATTACTTGATGGTGTACTTGGAATCGATTATCGAGTATGGAAAAGAAGTTATCTAAGTAATACTTAAAGTCTTCGTGCCTAGTGTCAGCTTCATTAAGAGGTGTGGGGATTGAGCTTCTGATTCTAGAGTTGAAATTAGTACTCCCACCATTGAGCTCCTCATTATGGTTATTAGCTAAAAAAGTAAAAAATGTTTGTCTGTTTTTATCAGGCCGCTGCTTCCAGATACCTACACCAAAAGCTGTACTCCTTGTCGCTTGATTGCTATAGAATCCAAGTTGGTTGATTCTATCTAGGTTAATTGTAAAGTTGACATCATTGGCAAAGTTGGTACTAAACCTTGCACGAAACCTTGTATTCTCATCACCATCTAATGGCGTGAAAGTATAATCGTTGAATGCGGAATATCCTATTTTATAATAAGTGAAATCACTTATCTCCGTCTTGTATAAATCATATTGGTGAAACCCAGGATCAGTGAGAATATCTTTTTTTATTCGATAGATTAATGGATACTGGGCTGACCCCAGATTCCCTAACGTATAAGCGCCTGTGTCGAAATTTCTTGCTCTGGAATATATCTCGATATCTGTTAGTGAAGTATCACTAAAGGTTTTAAGGTTCCTTATGTCAGTCAAATGAAAGGACCTTACAGTAACAGTATCTTCAGGAGTTATCTCAACATCTAATTCTGAGTCTGGTCTAGAACCTGGCGCATATTGTTGCCCATGAAGCAAAATGCCATATGCTAGAAAAAAAAACAACCATGTATACTGTCTCTTAATGAGCAATCAGCAATTTTTTTGTCGAGTTAATATCTGGCGTCTGTATCTTAAGATAGTATTGACCTGGTTCTAGTTGGAGATGATGTTCTTTAGCAACAGGCAAATTTTGTATATATCTGCCTTCTGCATCCAGGATACTCATCTCATAAGTATCGGCCGGCAGATTCCCTTGAATATTGAAAGACCCGTTGGTTGGATTTGGATAAATTTTCCAGGCTTCACTCGGTGACTGGTCTTCAGTGCTGACTGTGCCACCACCTGATAATTCATTGATACCGCTTATGACAAACAAACCTTCTTGCATATCTGATACCAATACATTTCCTGACGGCAAAAATGGATACACTCCCCAAGCACCTTCAAAACTACCTCTATGTGGTATCTGTG